>JBCCOV010000015.1:0-44096 GCA_039039985.1 Pseudomonadota bacterium
AACAGACCGAAATCGGCGATCACTACGATCCGGACGCCAAAATGGTCCGGCTCTCCGACCAACACTACAACGGCAGATCGCTCGCAGCCGTCGTGATTGCGGCACACGAAGTTGGGCACGCAATGCAGGATGCGACGGACTACGCGCCACTACGCGCACGCACGCGTCTTGCCAAGCAGGCTGCCGCAATTCAGGGCATCGCGACGTTGCTGCTCATCGCCGCGCCGTTTCTCGTTCTCCTGGCGCGTTCACCGTCCATCCTGTTCCTCGAACTCGGGGCCGGCCTGCTGCTGATCGCCATGACGGTGCTGATGCACGCGACGACACTGCCCGTTGAGTTTGACGCCAGTTTCAATCGCGCACTGCCTGTGCTGCAGGCCGGACGATATATTCCGGAGCGCGATATGCCGGCCGCTCGGAAGATCTTGCGCGCGGCGGCATACACGTACGTTGCGGCCGCGGCCGTGAGCCTACTCGACGTGATGCGCTGGATCCGGATCCTCCGGTTTTGATGGCGCAGGCTGGTGGTTGATCCTAGCCAGGCGTGTTTCGCGACGTTGCGTTGTACGCTTGTCGGTTCGCGAACGCGACGATTTCGCTGAGGATGGGAAGCACCCAACGCAGCGGACGCGCCATGGCAAGCAACGGACCAATATGCGCGAGGCCGGAATACAGCCGAACGGTCACATCGACGCCCGACGCGCGCAGTGCGTCAGCAAACATGTTGGCCGCTGATGGTGTGACGATCGTATCCCGCGCACCATGGATCAAAAGCGTCGGCGGTGCGCGGCGGCGCGCCTGCGCAACGGGTCGCGCCCGATCCGGATCATCTGCTGTTGTCGCGAAGATCTCCTTTGTCGTCTCCCACGTGGTCGGATCGAACCCGTAGGGCCCGGACAGTCCGATGAGGCCGGACGGAGCCGGGATGCCGCGATCAACCGCAAGCCGGTGGCTGGGATCGCAAGCCAACAAAGCGGCAATGTGAGCACCGGCAGAGTGTCCGACGAGCAGGGGTGCCGGCTGGTCGTTCTGCCGCCCAAAAGCCGCATGCCCGTAAGCCAGGGCGATATCTTCAACAAAAGCTGGGAACTGAACGTCCGGGTAAAGCCGATAGTCCGGAATGAGGGTCTCGAAGCCGTACGCCGCAAGGGCGCTGCCGACAAAGCTGTAGCAAGCGCGTTCGCCGGATCTCCAGCTGCCGCCATAAACGAAAACGAGCGTTGGTCGGCTTGGGTCGACACCACTCCGCGGGGTGTAGCGATCAAATCGGTGGCGTTTGAGCGGGCCGTAGCCACGGTCTCGGTCAACGATCACATTTCCATCAGAGATCAAACGGCTGGCAATGGCTTGCCAGGGTGTTTGCCGTGACACGCCATTTCCCTCTGCGTGCGCGCAATTGCCCGCCTGACGTGCGCCCATATCCTGTTGCTCCTGATTCATCGTAGTGCGCAAAACGGCGTTTGGGCTCGATCGGATGGCACGGCACTCGCCAACCGTCCAGACCGTCCAGAATGGACGACTCGCGATAGGGTCGGCATGCCGCTAGAATTCATGGGCCGGCGCTTATGTGGCCATTGCCCCAACGCCCAGTTTGGAATTGCGCTCAAGAGAGTCTGCGCCGATGGCGATCACGTTCTATTATCCTAATACGCCACCTCTGCCTCTGCCGCCGGGGCATCGGTTTCCGGCAGGCAAGTACGCACTGCTGAAGGCCGCGTTGTTGAAAGATGAGGTGATCGCTCAGGACATGTTGCGACCGAGCACGCCGGCTTCGACGGCCGAGTTGGCTCGCGCTCACGATCCTGCCTATGTCGCGGCGGTCGCCAACGGCACTGTGTCAGACACGGTCCAGCGCCGCATCGGCTTGCCGTGGAGCCAGGTTCTCGCCGATCGGTC
The DNA here is from genome assembly GCA_039039985.1 of Pseudomonadota bacterium. Lineage (GTDB taxonomy): Bacteria > Pseudomonadota > Alphaproteobacteria > Rhizobiales > Hyphomicrobiaceae > JBCBWG01. Next base: position 1,897 of record JBCCOV010000015.1, read on the forward strand.
CCGCGCGACTGTGGGGGGCTCACTCATTGCGGCGCGCTCGGCCCTTAAGGAAGGGATATCCGGGCAGTTGGCCGGCGGCACCCATCACGCGCACTATGCGGAAGGCTCAGGCTACTGCACGTTCAACGATCTAGCCGTAACGGCACTGTCCGTACTGGACGAGGGTCTGTGTCGGCGGATCGCGATCCTGGATACGGACGTCCATCAAGGAGACGGCAATGCCGCGTTGCTTGCGCAAAATCCGGCGGTGTTTGTCTGTAGCCTTCACGGCGCCAAGAACTTCCCGTTTCGGAAAGTCCCGTCCGATCTTGATTTCGACTTGCCGGATGGAACCGAAGACCGCGACTATTTGCGCATCCTTGCAGATGCGCTGGCGGCGATTGACGCTTTTCGTCCCGAACTCTTGCTGTTTCTCTCAGGCGCAGATTGTCTGGCGGATGACAAGCTAGGCCGGTTGAGTCTGTCCCTCTCCGGTATGACGGACCGGGATCTCATGGTGTTTGAATTTGCCGCTCGGCGCGCTCTCCCGCTTTCCATTGCCATCGGCGGAGGCTATGCCGACCCCATCGCGTTGAGCGTCGCTGCCTACGCGAATACACTTCGCGCCGCCAAATCTGTCTATCGGTTTTGACCGCGCATACCCGACGTCAATCAGAGACGAGCATCGCCAATGCCATCGCGCACGCACGCAACCAAGCCGTCGACACAAGCTCCCGTCGGAGAGATACCCAAAGTCGGTTTTGTCTCACTGGGATGTCCGAAGGCGCTGGTCGATAGCGAGCGGATTATTACGAAGCTGCGCGCTGAGGGTTATCAAATCGCCCGCGATTATGCTGGTGCTGATGTTGTTGTCGTGAACACGTGCGGGTTTCTCGATAGCGCAAAGGCAGAGAGTTTGGATGCGATCGGCGAGGCGATGTCCGAGAACGGCCGCGTGATTGTGACCGGGTGCCTCGGCGTCGAGGAGAGTCGAATCCGCGAGGCATATCCCGACGTTCTCGCGGTAACAGGGCCGCATCAGTATGAGCAGGTCGTTGGTGCGGTTCACGACGCGGTGCCGCCACGCCATGACCCGTATTTGGATCTCGTCCCGCCCGAGGGATTGCGTCTGACACCTCGGCACTACGCCTATTTGAAGATCTCAGAGGGCTGCAACAATCGGTGCAGTTTCTGCATCATTCCATCATTGCGTGGCGATCTCGTCAGCCGGCCAGCTAATCACGTGATGGCCGAGGCCGAGCGCCTTGTCGCTGCCGGTGTCAAAGAGCTGCTGATCATCAGTCAGGATACATCGGCCTATGGCGTCGACTTGAAGTACGCAGAAAGCCGGTGGCGCGGCCAGTCGCTGCGAGCGAAGTTTTTCGATCTCGTTGACGCCTTAGGCAGCCTCGGTGTTTGGGTGCGGCTGCACTACGTTTATCCCTATCCGCACGTGGACGACGTTATCCCTTTGATGGCTGAGGGGCGGATACTTCCGTATCTGGACATTCCGTTTCAGCACGCCAGCCCTCGGATCCTGAAGGCCATGCGTCGACCGGCGAGCCAAGAGAAGGCGCTTGAGCGCATAATGCGGTGGCGAGATTTGTGTCCCGACCTTGCAATCCGATCGACGTTCATCGTTGGTTTTCCGGGCGAAACGGATGAAGACTTCGAGCTGCTCTTGGCGTGGCTCCAAGTGGCGCGGCTGACACGTGTTGGCTGCTTCAAATACGAACCTGTTGCTGGCGCGACGGCAAATGCCCTTCCCGGCGCGATTCCGGAGGCGGTCAAAGACGAGCGCTACGCACGGCTGATGCAAGCCTGCCAGGATATCTCGGCGTCCGTTCTTTCGGAGCGCGTGGGCCACAAGATCGAAGTCCTGATCGATGGCACAGACGATCATGGAGCGGTTGGCCGGAGTACATGGGACGCACCGGAGATTGACGGAGCCGTCTACATCCAAGACGCACATCAGCTTCGGCCCGGCGATCTTGTTCAAGCGCGGATCACGGCAAGCGACCCCTACGATGTGTGGGGGGAGCTGGTGCACGAGAGCGACAATGGTTAGCCGACTCTCGCTCTTAATGTTCAATTTGTAGAATAGTGGTAGCGCTTCACCGTATGGAGTCTTGGCGAGGTCGCTGTCCGGCCGATCTGCGACTCCCTCAGATCAACCGAGAGCGCCCGTCGTGGTCCAATACTGGATCCGTGCGCTTATTTCATATTATCCATTCGACGCCGGAGGCGATCTCTCGATATGTTTCAGGTCATGTTTGGACGCGTCGCCGTTGTTGCAGTCATGCTCTCGTTCGCATCGGCGCAGGTCAACGCCGAGCCCGAAAACTATTTGCAGGGCGAGGAGCCAACCGCTTCGGCAGCGCAGGACACCGGGATTGCTGTGGCCGCGGACGCCGAACGCAAGAAAGTTGCCGCGCCAGAAAGTGCAAGCGCAAGCCCACATGCCGAACCAGAACCGGCGCCGCCGAAGCCTGTGGTAGCCGATACGGCTGCGCTGGACACAGGTGCCGATAACGAGACCGCCGAAACGGTACCCGCCGCGAAGCAGCCGACGTACCGGGCTGTTACAATTGTTGCGGCAGGTGATACGGGATTTGGATCATCTGGCGCGCGTGTGAGCCCGGTGAGCGGCATACGTCAAGGCGCACGCTACCCCTTCAAAGTAATGTCGCGTGGTATTGCCGGTTTGATCGATGGCGATATCAACTTCGCGAACCTGGAGACCGTTGTCACGGACAGCAACGGCCTGCGCCCGCTACCGAAAGCCTTCAACTTCCGAACCCATCCTGCGGGCGTTCGCCATCTGATCGATATCGGATTCAATCTGTTCTCATTGGCGAACAATCACGCGATCGACTATGGCCGCGCCGGCGTTGCGGCGACGTTGTCGGCCATGCAGACGATGCCGACGGATCGCGTACTCGCGTCGGCTGGACTAGGTGCGAATCTGGAAGATGCGCTGACTCCACGAAAGTTCGCGCACAAGGGATTCCGGTTTGCGTTCTCTGCAATTGGGATTGGCGCAGGCGGCGCGCGGAGCCGGCTGCGCCCGACAGATAACAGGCCCGGCCAGCTCTCATACAGTTCACCATATGATTATCCGGCGGTTTCAGAGCGCCTCGGGAGCGTTGGCAACGCCTATCGTATCTTATCAGTTCACACTGGAGCTGAGAGAAGCGTCAGGCCGCGGCGGTTCGATGTGCGGCGCATGCGCGACTTGTCGGTCGTGTCCCACGGCGTCGATCTCGTCATCGGGCACCACGCGCACGTCGTACAAGGCCTGCAAATCGTAGATGGGCGCCTGATCCTTTACGGATTGGGCAATTTCCTGCATCCCGGTATGGCGAACATGGCACGGTTCGGACGATGCCGCGATTACGGTCTGGTTGCGCGAGTTCATTTGCTCAGCAAAGACGACGGGCCATTGCAGCTGGCTGCGGTCGAGGCGGTGCCGATTACGAACATGCACGTTGCGCCCCGTCAAATGTCGCCTGCCGTTGGGCGGAAGCGGATTGCCGTGTTGAATGGCTTGGCGCGTCGCCTCGACGATGTGGAGACGGGCGCGCAAGGTGTCAGGTTCCACGTGCGGCAGGACGGCACTGGCCTCTACTGCGGCACGCTGGGCTCAAAGCTGCCAACCGCAGTTGGCGGTGCGTGTCGGCAGCTTGGACAGGCAACCGCCGTTAACGCGCGCGCCGTCAGCTGTGGGTCCGCTGCACCGGTTCGCGCTGTGAGATATCGCAAGCGTTCGTATCGTCGCTACCGCGGCTATCGGCGAAGAGCGGCAAACCGCGGTGCACCAAGACCGCGTTGGCAGCGGAACTTCTTTCGCAACTAGACCGTTGCCACCATAGGCGGACTCACTTCGCCGACCTATAACCCTTATGCAATACAACGTGGCGGACCACCTATGAAGTCGTGCCGCTGGATGGCCGTGCAGTGCGTCCACCCAGCTTCGCATAGATGGAGAGCAGACTGACGATCGCAGGACAATTGCCGTTCCCGTCCACAGGCATAAGCCTCACCGCTCGCTGACACGGCCGAATCATCCCATTCCAATCTCATGATTGAGCTATTCGGAGGCGGGTGCCGTGGCGAACTTTGCGACACACATTGGAGTTGGGACCGTCGTCAGTGGTGGCCTGGCAACGCTGACACTCGCAGCTGATGTCATCTCGCCTGAGAGCTTGATGGCCGTGACAATGGCCGGTGTGTTGGGCAGCATCCTCCCGGATATCGATTTGAAGGAGTCGCGGGCGAGCCGTGCATTCTTCTCGGGCCTAGCCTTCTTTTTTGCGTTCTGCGTGATGATGATGCTCGCCGCAGACGTTTCGATTGCAGAGATTTGGATACTTGTGCCCGTTGTGTTCTTGGGCGTTCGCTATGGCCTCGAGGCGGTATTTCATCGGTTTTCTTACCACCGCGGCATCTGGCACTCGATTACGGCCGGGCTTCTGTTCTGGTTTTTGACGACGATCGTATTCAACAGCATCCTCGGCATGCACCCCGGAGTTGCCTGGCTCGCTGGTGGGTTTCTATTCGTCGGCTACATCACGCACTTGATCTTGGACGAAGCATTCAGCGTCGATCTCATGGACAGGCGACTGAAACTCTCCTTCGGCTCGGCCTTCAAGCTGATCGACGGCAGACATCGCGGTGAATCCGCTGCCGTGATCTGTGCAGCCGTTCTCGCGTTTTGGTTGGCGCCATCGTCGACCTACTTCGTGGAGGGCATCACGTCTCAGCAGGTGTGGTATGGGATACGTGAGCGGTTGGTGCCCACCGGTCAATGGTTCGCGTTCAACAACCGCAGCGATGTGCGGCACGGGCCAGTCCGAGTCGACCCGATCACCACTGGCAGCGTGCCGCGCGCGCCTGCAAAGCCGCAACCTGATGCATCGTCGAGCGACGGAACAAACGAGTAAGCAGTTGCCGCGATCAAGAGAATGTGCAGACCTGGCCGTCAAGCTCGACGGCCGTCGATCGCCGTGGCTTTAAGAAGAACGACTCTTCCAGCTTGAGGAGCGTGCTTACGAAAAGGTCGCTAACGACCAGTGGCTGATAGTCGTACTCAACTTCCGCAATGACAACGCTGTCCCCTGGTTCGAGAAAACCAGACGGCAGCGTGTATGGAGAACCCGCCGTAACCGTAGTATTCGTGCCGCCATTATGATGATAGGCCCAGCACACGCGAACATCGTCTGCGTTGTTGGGATTTGCAGCCACGTTCAGCACCGTAATCTTCATGAATGCAGGATCGTACGGCCGAATGATCTGGTCGACAATCAGCATGATGCCGTCCATCTCGGTCGTATCGAGCGCGTCCGTCTGTGCGACAAGATCGGCCGAGGAACTCGCAATTTGCGTGACTCGCCTGTCCGCCATCAAAGCCTGGCTGATCTCCAGCGTTCCCAGAAAAAGAACCAGCACAATCGGAGCGACCATTGCGAATTCAATGGCTGCCACGCCGTCGCAGTTGAGAGAAAACCGTCTCACCCAGCGAGAGTTACAAGCCTGCCGAACTACGCGTAACATTTGTTCATTTCTCCAACGCAAACGTCCGTCTCATCGATTGCCTACTGGTACGGCTCCGTCCGAAACGTGGTCGAAGCACGGATCAGCGCTGAACCGTTTGCCATGTTGCCCAACTTCAGAAACGGGAAAATTGCTGCCAGTTCCCATTCATAACAAGCCGTTATCAGAACCACTTCGCCGGCCGAACCCGGCACGGCTGACGGTGTCGCTTCAGCCATCAGCTGACCAGTGCCATCAATGCACTCCGGCTCGGCGAACCCATCGAATGCGGAAGCTGCGATCACGTTGACGCGCAGGTTGGACGCGCAATCGGAGAAGTTCGGCAGATCGCTACAAACTTGGATCTTGAACTGATCGGTCGTCATCCCAGCCGTTTGCGCCTGCCCGGTTCGCACCATCCGGGCCGAACGTTCGACAGCGTTCTCGAGCGAGAAAGACACAAAGAAATACAGTCCGAGCGCTATGATCCCAAACATGAACATAAAGAATGGAAGTGCGACGAACCCAAATTCGATAGCCGTCGCGCCGCTGGTATCTCGGCCCCAACGTTGTAAGATCCGCAATACGCCGTTCTGCGCACATGCGAAACGCTCTCTACAACGCAAAATCGAATACATTGAAATCCGCCCCAATTGGAAACGCCGCGCACACATGGAACTTACGCATTCTGTATTCTAAGGCGCTATTCCGGAAAATGCGATCTAATTCTAACGTCGGCTACCACTACAGTAACCGACTTGTAAAATGAGGTCTCATTTTCTGTTTGGTGGACGCGAATCTCAAATTGGGGAGTTTTTACGTTGAGACGCTCCCGCTTGGAATGCGTGACGGCAGAGTGTTAACGGTGTGTTATCGAATGCGCCCGGATCTCAGTGCGGCAGGCGTTGGCTGCAATAGTGCTGTGCTTTCTCCACTCACTCGGATGATGGTGATGCTGCAACACTGCCTTCGGACAACTTGATTTTCCGTGTTGAGTCTCCGGCAATCTTGCCAAAGTACTTGTCATCGTCGCCAACCACGATGCTCGGGTTGCACTGCGGCGAGCAGTTGTAAGATTGGCGTGCGCCGCCACGGTGGAGGTTTACGACCTTGCGCTCGTCCCGTTGAACAAGAACGCGCTGATCTTGAATGATGTTCCGATCAGCATCCAACGCGATGATATTCGTAATGCCGAACGACTTGCCGGTGATCACGAGGAGGTTGGACGACTGTACACTCACATCCGCAATCGTCGGATTCCCTATGATGATCTCCGCCACAGGGCGCGGCAAACGCAGAAGCTGCGATTGGTCATATTTGACGATCAGGTCCGATGCCTGCGCCGTTCCATGAAGGCTCGCGATGATGCAGGCCAGAACTGCACCAAGCCTTGCAAGCCTGCGCACGTCGAATCCATTTTGGAGCTGTCGCATCACTACCTCGCGGTCTCTGGGACGTGCGAGAGATAGAACGAAATAAGTGTAAAGACTTTCCAAACGCCCGTGCCGCCGCGGTGCGAACGCTGTCCGACTGTGTCCCCAGTCAGCGCTTCTGTGCCCGTGGCGTGGATGCAGAAGCCCGAAGGTGTCGGGTTCGATCTTGATGGCATGATTGCGCGCCCCATTTCACTACAGTGCGAAATAATTGATTTTCCCTGGGAATGGTAACAAATTATTAGTATCGTATTTTAATCACCCGGCAAGTTGTCTGATCCCATAGTCACGCTGGTCACGATGACTATGCCCGGTTGTCGAAAATAAATGGCACCGGGTACAAGCGTAAATTGGGAGAGTATCCATGAAGAATCTTGTTGCTCGTTTTGTCGAGTGTGAATCCGGTGCAACTGCTATCGAATATGGCCTTATCGCAGCTCTAATTTCCGTTGCTGCAATCGGCGCCTTCTCGAACGTCGGTACCAACCTCGGCACGATAATGAACAACGTCGCCACTAAGCTCTAAGCTGAGTTCCACGATCAGAAGGAGCAACCAGCAGATATGGTCGCTCCTTCCTGAACTGCATGAAGCCCGCGGGCACCTCGTTGTTGCCCTGGTCCTCAAAAGGTTGGACTGGATCGCGGGGCCTGCCGCGCAACAATTGGCCAACCGACTAGGAGACAGGCGAGTAAGCCTGTCGCGAAACATCCGGCACACCCGAATCACGTCCTCGAAGGTGAGGCGCGCAATAGCCATCAGACCATTGTGCGGTTCAGACGGCGGCTGCGGGACAGAGCGTTGCTACTAATGCCGACATCGGAAGTTGCCGTCAGGCAATCTGACCTGGAGTGCGAGGCAAATGAACAGCCGATTGCGCATTGTCGCCGAGTTCTGCTCCTGTCAATCTGGTTCGACCGCAATCGAGTACGGGCTGATCGTAATTATCATTTCCGTTTCTATTGTTGCCGGCGCTGAACTCATCGGTGCGAACCTGTCTAACTCCATTTTAAGCATCGCGCCTTACCTTACCTGAAGAAAGTGGCCTCGATCCACCGTGCCGGGAGGGCGTCGCATGGATGTGTCATGGATTGTATATATTTTCCCGGCCGCCCTTGTTTTCGGGGCTGCAATGGACATTGCCACGTTCACGATCCCAAATCGGATTTCTATTGTATTGGCCGCCGCATTCTTCATCTCGGCGCCGGTGGTCGGCTTGGAGTGGTCTGAATTCGGCCTGCATCTGGCTGCCGGGCTTCTGTTCCTTGTGATTGGCATCGGCTTGTTCGCCGTTCGCATGCTCGGCGGTGGCGACGCGAAGCTGCTTGCTGCTGCGGCCCTATGGGTGGGCCTGCCGCTCTTGCCGGCGTACGTGTTTGCAACAACGATCGTCGGTGGCGGCGTTGCTGTTGCAATCCTGATATACCGTGCGTTCCCACTGCCGTTGCCCTCGGGCTCGGTGCCGTGGGCAGAACGGCTGCACGATCCCAAAATGGGCATTCCGTTCGCAGTTGCAATCTGTGGCGGCGGCTTGATGGTATTCCCTCAGACGGTCTGGTTCGCCGCTCTTGGCAGCTGAGGTGACGAGCCGCATTTAACCGTCCTGACACGCGGTATCATCGGTTGTTAAAGAATCTCGCGGCCAGTTAACTCGCCGTTGAGGTTTAGCTCTCATTCTTCTCACAACGAATACATGCGCTTTTGCTAGGACGGGTTTCAATATGAAACGGGCTCAGATCCTTGGTCTTTCGATTGCTGGCGGTGCAGGGCTTCTTGCGTTCATCGGCATGCAGATGCTGATCGAGCCACCGCAACAGCGGATCGTTGAAGCGTCGTCCGTGAACACGACGAAGGTGCTTGTTGCGCGGACGGACATCGGGTTGGGCGCGCTGACCACAAACGCGAGTTTCCGCTGGCAGGAGTGGCCGCGCGATGCCGTCGACCAGAGTTTCATCACGTACGATAGAAATCCCAACGGTCAAAGCGCCCTGGTTGGCGCTGTTGCGCGGTCGCCTGTTGTGAAAGGTGAGCCGGTGACGAGCCGTAAGCTCATCAAGGCTGGCAAGGGTGGAATTCTGGCAGCCATCTTGCCTGCAGGAAAGCGCGCCGTCTCCACGCGGATTACGGAGCAGAGCGCCGTAGGCAAGATGATCCTGCCGAACGACCACGTTGACGTCATTCTCTCAAAGCGCGGCCGCAGCCCGAGTGGCAGACAGACGAACGAGAGCATCACCCTTTTCCGCAATATCCGGGTGTTGGCGATCGGTCAGCAAATCGATTTGAACGAGAATCGCAAAGACGCACAAGGCAACGTCGCGACGCTGGAACTTACGCCTGAGCAGGCTGAGGCACTCGTCTTGGCGAACACGACCGGTGAGATTTCGCTGACGCTCCGCTCAATCGTGGACACCGTCAAGACAAAGGACGACGAGTACAGAAAGAAAGACCGCCCAACGGCGATAAAGATCATTCGGTACGGACAGTCCTCGCGTGCGTACACGATCAACTAATCTGCGACAGACCTTAGTGTAACGGGGATTACGAGTAGTACTTGTTCTGCGTGAGTGCGCGTTTCTTCATCGAGTTGACCACAGGTAACTCGTCAAAAGGCGACAACCCATGCGGAACACATCGGTCACCGTCCGATACGCAGCCTGCATAGGCCTCGTGATTGCATCAACGATTGCGTCGATCCTCGTGAGCGCGTCCGCTGCTGCGGCCGACGGTCCTACACTGCGTCGAACATACGGAAGTTCGAAAATAGTCGAACGCGCAGCACATGCCTCTGTCGTCAGATTAACGCATCGCGATCGATTGCCGCAAACTCGTACTGTGACAATCGGCACGAACAAATCGATGCTGGTCGAGCTGCCTTTGGAACTACGTGACGTTCTGGTTTCAGATCCTGAGATCGTTGACGCGGTCGTTCAGTCTTCGACGCGCGTTTATTTGATTGCGAAGAAGGTTGGCCAGGCCAACGCGTTCTTTTTCGATCAGTCCGGACGTCAAATCCTGATCTTGGAGATTTCGGTTGGAGTCGATACCGGACCTCTCGACCGAGTGTTGAAACGGCTGCTTCCAGGGTCGAACATCAAAAGCGAAATGCTGAACGACACCGTCATTTTGTCGGGTTCGGTCCGCAATGCGTCGGATGCGAATACGGCAGCCGACATTGCTGCGCGTTTCGCCGTAACTGACGACGCCAAATCTAACAAGGAATCGCGCAGAAAAGTCATCAATCTGCTTGCCGTGGAAGGGCGAGAGCAGGTGATGCTCCGCGTCAAGATTGTCGAGGTGCAGCGGTCCATTCTGAAGCAGTTTGGCATCAACCTTGGCGCAGTGATAAACTCAGGAAATCTCTTGACGACGTTGCTTACTGAGAATGCGTTGCCGCTTACCGCGGCGCAGGGTCTTGGCACGCTTCCAGTGCCGGGCGTCGAGAACGGAGTCGTCTCGCTCTACAACAATGGACCGAGCAACGGGAACGGAGATCCGACGTTCGGAACCTCGGGTCTGACCGGCGCGTACACGTCCGGTGCGGATCGTGTCGGTTACACAATCAGAGCGCTGGAGCGCAACGGCGTCGTCAAGACGCTCGCCGAGCCGAACATGACGGCCGTCTCCGGTGAGACCGCCAACTTTCTTGCGGGCGGTGAATACCCGGTGCCGATTATCGACTCCGACGGTCGGTTGAACGTCACGTTCAAGGAATTCGGTGTCGGGCTCGCGTTCACACCGACCGTGATGTCGGAAGGCCGTATCAGCCTGAAGATTGACTCAGAGGTGAGCGAACTCAGCAACGATGGCGCTGTCACGCTCAGCAACATTCAGATTCCGGCGCTAACCAAGCGGTCGGCAAAGACCACGGTCGAACTCCCATCTGGTGGTTCGTTCGCAATTGCCGGTCTGATTTCAGAGGATATGCGCCGCAACATCGACGGCTTTCCGGGGCTGAAGGACTTGCCCGTGCTCGGTACGCTGTTCCGGTCCAACGACTTCATCAAGTCAGAGTCCGAACTCGTCGTGATCGTGACGCCCTACATGGTCCGGCCGACAGCGAAAAGGAAACTTGCCGCTCCGGGCCAGGGCCTTTTGCCGGCAACCGACAGACGCGCAAACTTCATGGGTCACCTCAACCGGATCTATGGCCGCGGCGACGCCCTGCCGGATGGTGGCTTGAAGGGTGACTACGGTTTCATTGTCGAGTGACCAGAGAGTGGAGACGCAATTATGGACGTCCGAGATTTTCCGATCTGCGTGGCCACATCCGCCGGTTCGAAACGGTCGATCGGCAAGCCCGCGATAGCCCTAGCAGCCGCACTTTGCCTTGGCGCATGCACCGGAATTCACTCCCAGCCGAAGGTTGCAGGGTGGACGCTTGGCCATCCAAATGAGCGCCATCCCATCACGCTATCTCGGCAGCCGGCCGAGACCACCGTGCGTGTCTCTCGGGGCGCATACGGCCTCTCGCCGCGTCAGCGCGCCCATGTGATTTCGTTCTTTCGGCGCTACAGCTCAAGTCATCCGAGAAATACGAAGCTGGAGATCTACGCACCAAGTGGCGGTGCAAATGAGGTCGGGGTTCAGCAAACTGTTGCAGAGCTCCGCCGTATTGCAACGGATCTCGGGTTAGATGCAACACGCATCATCGTGCGGGCGCATCATGTTCGGCACGGCACGTCGGCACCCGTTCGTTTGCGCTACTTGCGCTACGTCGCCGAGGGCCCGGAGTGCGGACACAATTGGCCACGCAACTTGGCCGAAGTACCCGACAATCAGGCTTATGCAGACTTTGGCTGCGCAAATCAGCGGAACTTGGCTGCGATGGTCGCAAACCCGGCTGATCTCGAGGGGCCGCGCGCCATGACGCCGCGTCCGAGCCAAAGGCGGGATACGACTTGGGAAAAGTTTAAGAAAGGTGATTCCACAGTGGCTACGACGGCTGCTGATGAGAAGGTCAAAACAACCGCAGAGTAGCGGTATTCACGAGCGTTGGGATAACGACCATGGCGCACGCATTTGCTGGGCAAGACACGAGCGGGACGGACTTGGCGTCGATTGAGCCGGATCACGGGCCGGCTGAGGCGGCTTCATCCGAAACGGCGCGCCCCGTTCCGCGCATTTCGATACAGGCATTCTGCGACAGCGAGGCATTTGCCCAAGCTGTCCAGGTAACTGCTGAGGACCGGCGGCTCGCCAAGGCCCATGTGAGTGTGCACATGGGGGGGGCTACGGCGGCCGTCCTGCATTATCAGGACAGCCCAACTCCGAACCTGATTGTCCTAGAGATAAACGGCAGTTCCGAAGACGTCCTTGCCGGCTTGGACTCACTGGCGGAGTGCTGTGACGCCGGGACGAAGGTGATAGCCGTCGGCCGAATGAATGATGTCGTTCTTTATCGCGAGCTTCTTCGCCGTGGCGTAGGGGAGTATCTCATTGCGCCCGTCAGCCCCATCCAACTGATAGAGAGCATCTCGAATCTCTACAACGATCCTGAGGCGGATCCGATTGGCAAAGTCATTGCCTTTATCGGCGGCAAGGGTGGTGTGGGATCATCCACGTTATGCCACAACTTGGCCTGGATGATTTCCGAGACGCTGCGTAGCAATGTCGTGATCGCAGACTTTGACCTTGCGTTTGGAACAACAGGATTGGACTTCAACCATGATCCTGTTCAGGGCATCGCGGACGCGCTGACCGCCATTGATCGCCTGGATGAAGTTCTGCTGGATCGACTGCTGACCAAATGCACGGACTATCTCAGCATCTTCGCAGCGCCAGTCGCCGTCGACCGTGACTTCGAAATTTCACCCGATGCCTGCGACGCCGTGGTCGACGTGGTTCGCCAGAGTGTGCCCTACGTCGCGCTCGATCTACCTCACAATTGGTCGAGCTGGAACAAGCATATGCTACTCCAGGCTGATGAGATCGTGATTACGGCAACGCCGGATCTCGCCTGCCTGCGCAATACAAAAAACCTGATCGACTTTCTCAAGCAGACGCGCGCGAACGATGCGCCGCCTTTGGTTGTCTTGAACATGGTTGGCATGCCGCGCCGTCCGGAGATTAGCGTTGAGGACTTCACGGGCGGACTTGAGCTGCAGGCTGCCGGAGTCATTGAGTTCGACGCGGAGGCCTTCGGACATGCCGCAAACAATGGGCAAATGCTCGCTGAGCGGGATAGCAAGTCCTCTGCGGTGCAGCTTATGCAAGAGCTTGCTAATCGCCTGACGCATCGTCGCGAACTGGCATCGGAACCTAAGCGCTCGGGCGCCATTCAGGCGCTTCTGGAGAAGCTGCCCTTTACCCGTTGAGGATGTAGCGGATGTTTGGAAAGCGACAGTCGGAGCCGCGGGCCGCCAAGAGCCTACAGCGACCTGCGACACCTGAGGTGCCCAGCTCGAACAGTAGCAACGTTGCTGTCGTCGAAGAGCCGCAACGTCCAGCTCCGGCCCCGGTCGAGCGGCCGCAACGCAGTCGGTCCGAAGACTACTACGACGTCAAGACGACCGTATTCAACGCGCTGATCGACACGATCGATCTCACGCAGTTGGCGAAACTCGACCAGGCATCTGCGCGAGATGAAATCCGCGACATCGTCAGCGAGATCATTCAGCTTCGCAACGTGGTGATGTCGATTGCGGAGCAGGAAGAGCTTCTTGAGGACATCTGCAACGACGTGCTCGGCTATGGCCCGCTGGAGCCGCTGCTGGCACGCGATGACATTGCCGACATCATGGTGAACGGCGCAGGCACGACGTTCATTGAAGTCGACGGTAAGACGATCGGAACCAACGTTCGCTTCGCGGACAACGCACAGCTCTTGAACATTTGCCAGCGGATTGTGAGCCAGGTTGGTCGCCGCGTCGATGAGTCAAGTCCGATATGCGACGCCCGTCTTCCCGACGGTTCGCGTGTGAATGTTATCGTCCCGCCACTGGCAATCGACGGCCCGACACTCACGATCCGGAAGTTCAAAAAGGATCGTCTTACTCTCGCTCAGCTTGTCAACTTCGGATCGATCTCACCGGCTGGAAAAACCATTCTCGAGGTGATTGGCCGCAGTCGGTGCAACGTGATCGTCTCCGGTGGCACGGGGTCGGGCAAGACGACTCTCTTGAATTGCCTGTCCGCATGTGTCGACATGGACGAGCGTGTGATTACCTGTGAAGACTCGGCTGAGCTACAGCTCCAGCAACCTCACGTCGTGCGCCTTGAAACACGGCCGCCAAACCTTGAGGGCGAAGGCGAGATCACAATGCGAGATCTCGTCAAAAACTGTCTTCGGATGAGGCCGGAGCGCATCATTGTGGGCGAGGTGCGTGGCCCGGAGGCATTCGACCTGTTGCAGGCCATGAACACAGGGCACGATGGCTCGATGGGAACGCTTCACGCCAACAGCCCGCGCGAAGCAATCAGCCGTATGGAGTCCATGATCCTCATGGGCGGTTACACGCTTCCGAGTAAGACAATTCGGGAGATGATCACGGGCTCGGTCGACATTATCGTCCAAGCCTCCAGGCTTCGAGACGGGTCGCGTCGCATTACCCACGTAACCGAGGTCGTCGGCATGGAGGGCGACGTAGTCACGTTGCAGAACATCCTTGTGTACGAGATCACCGGCGAAGACCCGAACAGCGGCAAGCTGATCGGTCGCCACCGGTCAACGGGCATCGCCCGCCCGCGGTTTTGGGACCGCGCAGAATACTATGGCGAGCATGATCGACTGACTGAGGCCCTATCAACGTCTGAAGTGACGGACGCGCACGGCAACGTTCTCGGAGAGACCAGTGGTTGATCATCAACTTATGCAGCTTGGCATATTCTTGTTGGTAGCTGTAGCTCTGGCAGCCGGCGTGTATGCCGTTGCTTATCCTTATATCTCTGGTGACGTTGCCAACGATAAGCGTCGAGCCCGCTTCACAGAATCGCGCAGTCGGCGAACGGCGCGCGTCGCCTCTGCCGAACAGTCTGCAAACCGGCGTAAAGCCGTTGCCGAGACACTGCGTGAGCTCGAAGAGCGCCAAAACGCAAAGTCCAAACTCACGCTAAGTCTGAGACTTGAACGTGCCGGCCTGGAGATCACGACCAGCAGTTTTTGGGTTCTGAGTGCCGTAGCTGGCGTTGCGGCGGCCATCGCATTGAAACTGGTCTTGCCGGGTGTACCGACGATCGGGCTTGCCGCAGCCGCGTTTGTTGGTGCGTTCGGCCTCCCAAGATGGATCGTGAACTTCCTCATCAATCGCCGCCAGTCCAAGTTCACCGAAGAGTTTGCAAACGCGATCGACATCATCGTGCGTGGAACGAAATCGGGCCTGCCACTCAATGAGTGTCTCGGCATCATTTCGCGTGAAAGCGCTGAGCCCATTCGAAGTGAATTCAAGGATGTCGTGGAGCAGCAGCGCGTGGGCGTGCCGCTGCAGGAGTGCTTTGAGCGCATGATTGCGCGTATGCCGCTGAATGAAGTCAAATTCTTCTCCATTGTCATCGCGATTCAACAACAGGCCGGCGGCAGCCTCGCTGAGGCGCTGGAAAACCTATCTGGCGTTTTGCGTGATCGGAAGCGGCTAACAGGCAAAGTACAAGCGCTGTCCGCCGAGGCTAAGGCATCGGCTTATGTACTCGGGTCACTACCGTTCTGTGTGACGCTTCTCGTCTACCTGACGACGCCTGACTACATTACGCTGCTTTGGACGACAAAACATGGGCAATTCATGCTGCTGGCGTCGGGAATATGGATGCTCCTCGGCATCATGGTCATGAAAAAGATGATCAATTTTAAATACTAGTTCGTCGTCTTGAAACGTAAAGACAAAGCGAGCGAGACTGAAGCACGCCGGAGGTCAACGTCGTCATGACTGAGTTTATCGAGCTGATCGTACGGCCGCAGTTTCTGGTTATGTCGCTTGCGGCGATCGCAGCGCTTGCGACTGTGATTTCAATTGCTATGCCCTTGATCTTAACCGATCGCATGGGTGAGCGCATGCGCGTCATGGCCATCGAGCGCGATAAGATTCGCGCGTCAAGACTTAATGAACTGACAAAGGATCAATCCGGGCGTTTGCGTCAAGCGCCCAAAGGCGTCGTTCAACAGTTTGTTGATCAGTTCGATTTGAGGGCAGTTTTCGAAACCGATACCATACGGCAAAAACTAAAGATGGCGGGCTTGCGGGGTGAAACGCCACTCTATACGTATTCATTCTTTCGCCTTGTTATGCCGATTGGGGTGACAATTGTCGCATTTTTCTATCTGTTCGTTCTGACTGATTTCGGTTATCCGCCCACTATTAAGATGATGATGGTATTGGGTGCTGGGTTTTTTGGTTATTATCTGCCGAATGTTTTCTTAGAAAACATGATTCAGCGCCGTCAGCAGTCGGTCAAGCATGCATTTCCGGACGCTTTGGACATGCTTCTGATTTGCGTCCAGTCGGGCATGTCGATCGAGGCGGCGTTCGGCAAGGTCGCAATGGAGGTGTCGAGCCAATCCATTGAGCTCGCCGAGGAGCTGTCGTTGACGACGGCAGAGCTGTCGTATCTGCAGGACCGTCGCAAGGCTTTTGAAAACCTCGGGAGCCGGACGGGCCTGCCTGGGGTCCAGGCGGTGGCTACCGCTCTCGTTCAGGCCGAACGATACGGAACGCCGGTCAGCCAGGCGCTCAGGGTTATGGCAAAGGAAAACCGAGAGATCCGCATGAGTGAGGCCGAGAAAAAGGCGGCCGCACTGCCCCCGAAGCTCACGGTGCCGATGATTATCTTCTTTCTGCCGGTCTTGTTCGTCATCATTCTGGGCCCGGCCGCCATCCAGGTTTGGAAGCTCGAGTAGGTCGAAGGCTCGCGGCTCGAGCCGCTGTCCAGCCGTCGAGCCGTGTTCCAGGCCGCGACTGCGGCCCGGCGCGTTGCGCCGCCCCCGCGGAGGGCCCGGCCGCAGGCCGGAATAGCCCGTGAGCGATAAACAAGCCAAAGCGAGGCACGTGTAATGCGACACGCACTAAAGAATGGCGTGCCGGAATGGTTCCAGCTCAATCTGAAACGCGCTAGCGCTTGGCAACGGGAACCACGAGCGGAGTCGGGGCTTTCCGGGTCATCGCACGCACGTTTTCGATCCGGCGATAGGCTTCCGCCGGGTTGCTGTCTTGCGCAGCGAGTGCCTTTGCCTCTGTGTAGCGGCCCTGCAATGCGAGAACCAATGACAGGTTCTGGCGCATCCGCGGTGTCGCGTCAGGGCGGTGGGCAATGGTCTGAAGGAGACGTTCGGCATCTTGAACCCGCCCGCCAGCAGTGTAAGCCATCGCAAGATTGTTCGTGACGGATGCATTGGTCGGCTCAAGCTTGTGGGCGCGCTCAAGTACGCCAATTGCCTGGTCGTACTTGCCCAAACGAGCCAGGGCCGCTCCGCGAGCCGAGAGCGCTTTCGGGTCCGGTTTGGTTGGGTCATCCGCTTTGGCGAGAAGATGGCTGGCGAGCTTGGTCTGCCCAAGCGCCAGTGCAACGCGGCCGTACTCAGAGGCGACCTCTTTGGACCGCGGGTTTTTCGCATGCGCAAAACGGAGGACGGCCAGCGCACGCTTCCTAAAGCCACCGGCATTGAGATTGCGCGCGTAGGACAGCGCGACTTTTTCATCCGCTGGATTCTTCTGATACTTCTTGCCCCAGTAGGCAATGGCCGCCTGCAAGTCGTTCGGGTCGACAGGCTTCGGGCTCGCATCGGACAGTTTCGGCAACGACAGGTCCGGGGCGAGGCTGCCGATCTGGGCGCAAGCGCCAGTCATGAGAGCCGATGTCAGGACGGCAAGCAGCCCAATCGTTTTGGGCTTCCGGGCGGCGCTCGCGTCGGCTGCGATCTGCATATTCTGTCAGCCTCTCTTCAACTAGAGAATCGTTTCCGATAAGAGTGATTGCCGCCAGTCAACAAACGCTTAACTTGTGCCCCAAATGGAGTTTTCCATGATGAAAACTCAGTAAACATTGCGCTTGCCGCGTTGTGTGCCAAGTCTGAACAACGAAAAGGATATGCCCGTGAAACTCCAAGGCCTCGACCTTGTACTTGCGCCGGCGGACGCGACGACGCCTCCAGTGCCGATTACGTGCGTTAGAGGGCCGGAGGATCTGGAGGCGCTCACGCTATCGGAGCGTCATCAGGCATGGATCGCGGCAAATCGCTTCACCGGAAGTGCGTTCAGCACGTTAGCGCTGCCGGACGAAGCCGGACGTTTCGAACGGGTGTTGTTTGGGCTGGCCAATGCCGAGGCCGTCGAGCCGGCCGGCCCGGCCGAACATCTCGTTGGTCGGCTGCCGTCCCTTCTCCCGGCCGGGACGTATGCGCTGGAGACGCCGAACGGGAATGCGGATGCTGCGGCGTTGGCCTGGACGCTTGGCGGCTACCGCTTCGACGCCTTCCGCAAGCCGCCGAAGGAGCGCCCACGCCTTGTACTCGATGCCGGAGTGGATGCGCAGCGCGTCGAGGGCCTTGCCTCGTCCGTGTGGCTCGGGCGAGATCTGATCAATCGACCCGCAAACGATCTCGGCCCTGCGGATCTAGCATCGGCCGTTCAGGCGATTGCCGAGGAGCATGGAGCTGAGATCAAGACCTGGCGCGGTGATGCACCCACGTTCTCTGAGGCCTTCCCGTTGGTCGATGCGGTTGGCAGAGCAAGTCATCGCCCTGCGCACGTCGTCGAACTCGTGTGGGGAGATCCGGCCGCCCCGAAGGTCACATTGGTCGGCAAAGGAATCTGTTTCGATAGCGGCGGGCTCGACATCAAGCCGGCCGCCGGCATGCGTCTGATGAAGAAAGACATGGGTGGTGCAGCGGCCGCTATTGCTCTCGCACGCATGATCATGGCTCTGCGCTTGCCGATCAGGCTGCGATTGATCATAACCGCGGCTGACAACGCGATCGCCGGCAACGCCTTTCGACCCGGAGACATCATACGGTCGCGGAACGGCTTGACCGTCGAGATCGGGAACACGGATGCGGAGGGGCGGTTGGTGCTGGCCGACGGTTTGGCGTTAGCCGGCGATACGCCCTCCGATCTCGTCGTAACCTTCGCAACGCTGACCGGTGCGGCACGAGTCGCGCTAGGGCCCGATCTGCCGGCCTTTTTCTCAACCGATGACGCCTTTTCAGATCAGGTTCTGTCGGCCGGAACCAGCAGTGGTGATCCGGTTTGGCGATTGCCGCTATGGCCGGGATACGACAGCGACGTCGACGGCAAGATCAGCGACTTGCGAAACGTGGGTGACAGTGGGCTTGGTGGCGCGATATATGCGGCCCTTTTCTTGAAACGCTTCGTACGTCAAGCCGAGCGCTTTGCACATTTCGACCTTTACGCCTGGCGTGCAACTGCGCGCGCCCTAGGCCCCGCGGGCGGTGAAGTTCAGTGCGCGCGCGCTATGGTGGATGCATTGACGCAGTTCGCAGAAATACAGCAGAATCTGAACTAAAGCGAGTGCAGCTGTTATGGACAAGAAGCCGCTCGACTGGCGTTTGAATGCAGCCCGGCCGGATCTTGCCGATGCCCGGCTCGCCGGCCAGGTGGATGCAGAGGCGTTCGTCGATGGGCACAAAATGCGCGTCGTCGTTCCAATCGCACCGGTCATGCGTGCGCCGTGTGATGCGAGCGCACGCGATAACGAAGCCCTACTTGGCGACGTCGTTGTCCGCTTTGACGATCGCGACGGTTGGTCTTGGGTGCAAATGGTGCGTGACGACTACGTCGGGTACGTGCGTTCAGACTCGTTGTGCGCCCAAGATGCTGTCCCGGCTCCAACGCATGAGATCGCCGCTGCAACGACGTTGGCGTTCACCCGGGCCGACATCAAATCACCCGTCGCATATGCACCGCCGATGAACGCAAGAATTGCTGCTGTCGGCAGTGTCGGCGAGCTGACCGAACTGGCGGACGGCTGTTTTGTTCCCACACGTCACCTCGCAACGCGCGACGCGCCGGCGGACGACTTCGTCGCCGTTGCAGAGACGTTCATTGGAACACCGTATCTATGGGGTGGGTGCACGCGCGCCGGTATCGACTGCTCCGGCTTGGTTCAGATGGCGATGATGGCAGCCGGCCATGCGTGCCCGCGTGACAGCGACATGCAGGAACAGTGCATTGGCAACCTCGTGCCTTCACTTGGAGATGACCCGGCGCGCGATCGAAAACGCGGCGATCTCATATTCTGGCCGGGCCACGTCGCCGTGATGATTGACGAGACGCGCACCATTCATGCGAACGGCCACCATATGTCGACAACGATCGAACCGTTGCGCACAGCGATCGAACGAATTGGCGCGCGAGGCACGCATGTTTCGTCAATTCGCCGTGTGGCCTCGAACGCGTAGTCCTGGTTGCGCATCAATAACCGAGCGATCGATCGACAACGTTGTCGGGTGCCTGGCCGGCTTCGTGTTGTGCCACCTGTTTCAGGAAGTACGCCACTATGCTCTCGGTCGTGCTCTCGGCGGCATTGTGGGGCGTGATCACGACACGAGGATGCTGCCAAAGCGGGCTATCACGATCGAGTGGTTCGGTTTCAAACACGTCAAGACTGGCGGCATAGAGCGACCGGTCGTCCAGCGCCTGCAGAATAGCGGTTTCAACCTGAAGGCCGCCGCGGCCCGCATTGATGAGGACGGGCCCGGGTAGCCGACGCGGGCGCCCCCTCTGTGAGAGCTGGGCAAGAAGGTCGGCGTTGATGAGGCCTTTCGTGTTCGGCGTAAGCGGCAGCAGCACGACCAGAATGTCCGTTTCGGCCAAAAAATCAGCCAGTCCGTCTTGTCCGGCAAAGCAGCGCGCACCCGAAATCTGCTTTGCTGTCCGGCTCCATGCGTTCACCTGAAATTCGACTGCACCAAGCGCCTGTACGGCCGCATGTCCCAGGACGCCCGCACCCATGACACCGACGCGTACGGCCTGCGGTGCGGGCTCGGGCAAATGGTTCCAGATTGCGCGGCGTTGTTGGTCCGCATACTCCGTCATGCGGCGGCAATGCAGGAGTGCGTGCAACACGACGTAGCCGGTCATGCGGGCTGTCAAATCGTGGTCGACGTAGCGCACGATCGGCACGTCCGGCAGCTCAGGGTCACGAAACAGATGATCGACCCCTGCGCCTACCGAGACGATCATCTGAAGATTGGCGTAGGCCTTAAGCTCTCCTGGAGGCGGCCCCCACGCCAGCGCATAGCGAACATCGGCGGCGTTCCCAACGTTCGGCCATAGGCGCACCTCTCTATCGGGCGCTCGCGCTTGTGTCGCCTTGGCGAAGTCTGGAGTTCGCGGGCTTTCACCGATGATCAGAAGCGCCATAGACGCAACTCCCTTGTTGATTGCAGCGGCGGTTATGCGCTCGGCCGGTTAAGTCGCCAGGAGATTCGCTGCGATCTGCCTCGCCATCGAAGCCATTACCGCGTGGGCTGGCCGGACTGGCTAGAGAAACAGGCCGAGCACGGCAGAGTAACGCTGCAATGCGCCTTAATCTGCCACGATTTCCTTGTGGGTCGCTTCCAGGTTGAATGCGGCTGCAAACAGCGCACGTGTGTAGTCAGACTGTGGATGGTTAAAGATCTGTTCGGATGGGCCCTCTTCAACAATCTCTCCGGATCGGAGCACAATCAGATAGCTGGCAAGGGCCCGGACCACGCGCAGGTCATGCGATATAAAAAGATACGAGAGTTTGCGCTCGCGCTGCAAGTGGCGCAGGAGGTCAACGATTTGCGCCTGAACGCTGACGTCAAGTGCGCTCGTGGGCTCATCCAGCATAATGAACTTTGGCTGCAATACAATCGCGCGTGCAATCGCAATGCGTTGACGTTGACCGCCGGAGAACTCGTGCGGATACCTGTCCATCATATCAGGTTCAAGCCCGACATCCTCAAGCGCGCGCCCCACACGCCCCCGCCGCTGATCGTAGGACAAATCGCGGTTCTGAATGAGCAGACCTTCCTCGATAATCTGGGCGACCGACAACCGCGGTGATAGCGCTCCGTAGGGGTCTTGGAAAACGATCTGCATGTCACGCCGCAAGGCGCGCATTTGATAGGATGTGAAGGTCGAGATGTCGCGACCCATGAAGACGACGCGGCCCTGCGACGAAATCAGGCGCAGGATCGCAAGTCCCAGTGTTGTTTTCCCAGAGCCGCTTTCCCCGACGACAGCCAGCGTCTCGCCTTCGCGCAGTTTCAGTGAGACGCCATTCACGGCCTTAACGTGGTCTACCGTACGCCGCAGCAAGCCCGCGCGGATGGGAAACCAGATCTTGAGGTCGTCCGTCGTGACAATCTCGGAGCCGCTCGGGTTGAGAGCGGGCGGGTCGCCCTTCGGCTGGGCTGCAAGCAGATGGCGCGTGTAGGAATGCTCGGGCTGCGTGAAGATCTCGGCCGTCTGGCCCTCTTCAACCACGACGCCGTTCTGCATGACATAGACGCGCTCAGCCATTTTTCGGACAATGCCGAGATCATGTGTGATCAACAGCATCGCCATGCCGAACTCGCGCTGCAGTTCTTGCAGGAGTTCGAGGATCTGCGCCTGGATCGTAACGTCCAGTGCCGTCGTCGGCTCATCCGCGATGAGAAGGTCCGGCTCATTCGCGAGCGCCATGGCGATCATCACGCGTTGACGTTGTCCACCGGAGAGCTGGTGCGGATACGATCCTAAGCGTTTTTCGGGCTCGCGAATGCCAACCCGGTTCAGAAGCTCAAGTGTCCGCTCACGGGCCTGGGTGCGACTCATTCGGCGATGAACACGCAGGACTTCGCCGACCTGCCGTTCAATCGTGTGCAATGGATTGAGCGATGTCATCGGTTCCTGGAAGATGACCGATATCTGGTCGCCCCGGACCGACCGCATGTCTTCCTGCCCAAGGGGCAGGACGTTGCGGCCCTCGAAGTAGATCTCGCCGCTGGGATGCGATGCCGCCGGATAAGGCAGCAGTTTCAGGATCGACAACGCCGAGACGGTCTTGCCGGATCCAGATTCACCAACCAACGCAACGGTCTCTCCGCGGTTCACGGAAAAGCTGACCTTACGCACCGCGTGGTTGACCTCGCCTTGCGCGTGGAAGTCCACCGAAAGGTCCCGGACCTGGAGCAGAGTGTGCTGGGCTGCGGATTTCTGCATCATCGCCCTCAACGAAAAGTCTTACGCGGATCAAGTGCGTCGCGGACGGCTTCACCGATAAACACCAAAATCGAAAGCAGTCCTGCAATCGCGAAGAATGCCGACAGGCCTAGCCATGGCGCCTGCAGGTTCGACTTGCCCTGTTGCAGCAGCTCACCCAGAGATGGCGAACCAGGCGGCAGGCCCAAACCGAGGAAGTCGAGCACGGTGAGTGACGCGATCGCGGCGGAGAGGCGGAACGGCAGGAATGTCAGCGTTGCAACCATGGCGTTCGGCAGCAGGTGCTTGAACATGATGGTCCAATTCGAAACACCTAGGGCCCGGGCCGCGGTTACATACTCGAAGTTGCGGCCTCGCAGGAATTCGGCGCGAACGACGCCGACAAAAGACACCCAATTGAACAACAATAGGATCACGAGCAGCGTCCAGAAACTCGGGATCAGCACGGCCGAAATGATGATTAGGACATAGAGCTCGGGCACGGACGACCAGATCTCGAGAATCCGTTGCAAGAACAGATCGACGCGGCCGCCGAAATAGCCCTGGATCGCGCCAAGTGCCACGCCGATCACAGCGGACGCTGCAGTCAGCAACAGGCCGAACAGGATGGAAATGCGCAGGCCATAGAGCAGCCTGGCCATCACGTCACGCCCTTGGTCGTCGGTGCCAAGCCAGTTTGTGTTACCCAGTGCGGAGTAGCGCGCGATCTGGTCCGGAGGTGCCTCGCACAGCGGTGCGCCGGACGCCCATGGTGGCGGTCCTGGAAAACCAAGGCATCGCCCCTCGGGGCCTTTTACGCGCGGATAATCTTTGTTGATCGCGCTGTAGGAATAGCGAATTGGCGGCCAGATCATCCAGCCGTTATTCTCGATCTCACTCTTGATGAACGGGTCTTTGTAGTCCGTAACCGCAAGGAAGCCGCCGAATTTCTCCTCTGGATAATCAAACAGCACAGGGGCCAGAACTTCTCCCTTATAGACAGCAATAATGGGTTTGTCGTTCGCGATGAACTCAGCAAACATGCTGAGCAGAAAAATGACGACAAAAATCCAGAGGCTCCAATAGCCGCGCCGGTTGGCCTTGAAGTTCTCCCAACGGCGTCGGTTGATTGGTGTCAGCGTAAACCGCTC
Organism: Pseudomonadota bacterium; assembly: GCA_039039985.1. Taxonomy (GTDB): domain Bacteria; phylum Pseudomonadota; class Alphaproteobacteria; order Rhizobiales; family Hyphomicrobiaceae; genus JBCBWG01. The sequence goes on from JBCCOV010000015.1 coordinate 26,084, forward strand.
AACAAGCCAGTCGCCGTATCTGCTTCTCAATGGTCGCGGCGCGATTGCCGATCTTGGTCGGCTGGTCCGGGTGCGAGTCACGTCCAACGGCTAGACCTCCCGGCTCTCGAAGTCGATCCGCGGATCAACCAGCGTATAAATGAAATCAGTGACGAGATTCACGACCAGGCCGAGCAAAGAGAAAATGAACAGTGTCGCGAACACAACTGGATAGTCTCGGTTGATCACGCTTTCGAACCCGAGCAGCCCTAGTCCATCGAGCGAGAAAATCGTCTCGATCAGCAAACTGCCGGCAAAGAAGGCGGATATGAACGCTGCCGGGAAGCTGGCTATGATGAGAAGCATCGCGTTGCGGAAGACGTGGCCGTAAAGAACCTCTCCCTCGCTCAGCCCCTTTGCACGGGCCGTCAGCACGTACTGCTTCCGGATCTCATCCAGGAACGAGTTCTTGGTGAGGAACGTGTTGATCGTGAAGGCCCCGAGGGCAAGGGAAATCAATGGCAGGATAAGGTGCCAGAAATAGTCGCCGACGCATCGCGCCGTCACCACACACTGCCAAAACCCAAAATCCTTGAACTCTTCGGATTGCAGTCCTCGCAATGGAAACCACTGCACGAACGATCCACCGGCAAACAGAACCAAGAGTAGAACGGCAATAAGAAAGCCAGGCACCGCATAACCGATGACAAGCACGCCTGAGGTCCAGGTATCAAACGGAGTTCCGTCTCTTACAGCTTTTCGGATGCCAAGCGGTATGGACACCAGATAGATCAACATCGTCATCCAGAGCCCAAGAGAAATGGAGACAGGGAGTTTCTCCGCGATCAAATCCAGTACGGCGACGTCTCGGAAATAGCTGTTGCCGAAATCGAACCGCATATAGTTCCACATCATGATGAAGAAGCGCTCATGGGCGGGCTTATCAAAGCCAAACTGGCGCTCCAGTTCTTTGATGAACTCCGGATCAAGGCCCTGGGCGCCACGGTACCGCGATGTGACGTCATCAGCCGACGAGCCGACACCGCCGGGCTGCTGACTGCCACTCAGACCATCGCCCTGCGTTGCGCCTCCGATCCGGCTTGTCGCCGAAACATCTGACCCGGAGAGCTGTGCGATAATGCGCTCGATCGGGCCGCCAGGCGCGAACTGCACGATTGCGAAGCTGATCAGCATGATGCCGAACAGTGTTGGAAAGATCAGAAGTATGCGCTTGAGAAGGTAGGCTGCCATTTGATCCATTCGATCCGTTTAGTGCGTGTTGCGCGCCGCGTATCGTTGCGCGGCTTAGCGCTTGCGCCAGGCATCCACGGCCCGAGAACGTTCCGGGTCATACCACCAAGTGTGCAATATCCCGCGTTGAAAGGATGGCTGGATCTCTGGGCGCCCGAACCGGTCCCAATGCGCGACGTTGTATTCGCCCTTGTACCAATGTGAGACCCAATAGTGGCCGGCGCGGAGTACGCGGTCGAGCGCACGGGCGGCATCGGTCATGTCCTGTCTCGTCTTCGCTTCGATGACTTTGCTGATCAGGTCGTCAACCACCGGATCTGAAATGCCGGCGAGGTTAAATGAACCGTCGGTTTTTGCCGCCTGGCTGCCGAAATAGGCCCTGAGCCCGGCGCCTGGCGTGGAACTCATGACAAACCTTTGCGTGGTTATATCGAAGTCAAAAGTTTTCATGCGACGCTCAAACTGTGCCGGATCGACTCGACGAATCGATGCGTCGATCCCGATCGCCTTTAGCGTTTCAACATATGGCTGAATGATGCGCTCGAACGACGGTGAAAAAATCAGAAACTCGACGTCGAGCTTGTCGCCGTTTGCATTTTGACGGACACCATTCACAGTGCGCCAGCCCGCTAGATTGAGGAGGCGAACCGCCTGACGGAGCAATGACCTGTCGCGCTGTTCTCCGTTGGAGACGGGCGGCACATAAACGTCACTGAATACGGATATCGGCAGCTTTGCCCGAAACGGTTCGAGCAGCTTCAGTTCGCTTGGTGTCGGCGGGCCACTGGCGGCGAGCGGTGAATTTTGAAAATAGCCCGTAGTCCGCTTATACAAAGAGTAAAAGATGTTCTTGTTCGTCCACTCGAAATTGAAGGCATAATCGAGTGCGCGGCGAACGCGAAGGTCGGCGAACTTTTTCTTTCTCGTGTTGATGAAAAAGCCCTGTGTGCCTGACGGCCGCTGATCCGGAAGGATTAGTCGTTTCAGAACGCCGTCGCGAACCGCCGGAACGTTGTAAGCCGTTGCCCAGTCGCGCGAGGTGAACTCTTCGCGCAAGTCGTAAACGCCGGCCTTCAAAGCCTGCAACTCGGCCGTGCGATCGCGATAGTACTCGAAGCGAACCTCGTCAAAGTTCCAGCGTCCGCGGTTAACCGGGAGATCCTTCGCCCAGTAATCGTCGCGGCGCCGATAGCTGACAAAGCTGCCTTGCTGGTGATCCGCAATCCGATACGGACCGGAGCCGAGTGGCGGGTCGAGCGTCGTCTGGTCGAACTCTCGCGTCGCGTAGTACGCTTTCGAGAATATCGGCAGAGCTGCGACGTAAAGCGGCAAATCCCGAAGCTGGTTGCCCTTGAAACTGTATTTGATCGTCGTCGGGTTCAACACCTCGGCCGACACGACATCGCGGAGGATAGTGCGGTAATTCGGATGACCTTTTGATTTCAGGATGTCGAACGAGAACTTGACGTCGTCTGCGGTCAGCTGCGAGCCATCTGCAAATCGGGCTTCCGGGCGCAATGCGAATGTGACGGAACGCCGATCTTCCGCCACCGTTGCGCCTTTCGCGACCAGGCCATAGACCGCATCGGGCTCGTCCCAGGCGCGCGTCATTAGCGAGTCGAAGACCAGGGAGAAGCCCTCGAACAGCAGCGACAGGCCTTGCGCTGCGTCGCCTCTCAGAATGTAGCCGTTGAAGCTGTCGAACGTAATTAGGCCGCGCGTTCCAATCACCGCAATACGCCCGCCCTTTGGCGCGTCCGGCCGGACGTATGCGAAGTGCTGGAAGTCCGCAGGATACTTCAACTCACCGAAGGCTGAGAGGCCATGAGATGGCGCATTCTCTGCGCGAGTCGCAGAAGTGCCCAGCAAAAGTGCTAAGGCAATCAGGCAAGTTCGAACCATTATCGCGAACATGGCGCCCTCACTTCTTCAAGCGCGTATCGAGCGCCGCGGCTTTCTCAGCATCATGCCACCAGACTTGCGTTGGTGCTGCGGTCAGACGCGGGAGTCTGTCTGGGCGCCCGTAGCGGTCCCACCATGCGAGCCTCTGGGCCGGCAGGTGCCATTGCGGCACGACGTAGTGATTCCATAACAGGACGCGATCCAAGGCGCGCGTAGCTGCAATCAAGTCCGGGCGGTCTTTTGCAAAAATGACCCGGTCAATGATCGTATCGATGGCAGGATTCTTGATCCCGATCAGATTGCGGCTCCCGCTTTTGTCGGCCGCTGCCGTGCCCCAGAAGTCCCTTTGCTCGTTGCCAGGCGACAGAGACTGGGGAAAGCTGCCGACGACAATGTCAAAATCGAAGTTTGTCACGCGCCGCTGATACTGCGCACTGTCGACTACGCGTGCGCGTGCATCGATTCCCAGCCGTTTCAGATTATTGATATACGGCAGAACGATGCGCTCGAACGTCGGGCTCACGAGCAAAAACTCAACCTCAAGCGTCTGCCCCTGGGCGTTCACAAGCTTGCGGCCATCTCGTTTCCAGCCAGCCTGTTGCAGCAGCTGGAGAGCCTTCCGCAGGTTTTGCCGAAGATCAGTTGGCGAGCCGAAGCTCGGGTTGGCATACTCGGCAGTGAACACTTCCGGCGGGACTTTGTCCTTCACGGAATTCAGAATCTCAAGCTCACGACCAGCGGGCAGTCCGCGCGATGCGAGCTCTGAATTGTCAAAGAAGCTCTTCAGGCGCACGTATTGGTCAAAGAACAGATTCTTGTTCGCCCATTCGAAATCGAAAGCATAGTTGAACGCCTGCCGCAGCCTTGGGTCGGCAAACTTCGATCGGCGCAGGTTGAACACAAAGGCCTGCATTGCAGCGACACGCTCGACTGGGAACGCGTTGCGCAAAACGTTGTTGTCACGCGCGGCGCGGAAATCGAATTCAGTTGCCCATCGCTTGGCGCTGCTTGTGACCCAAAGGTCGATTTTGTGGGCCTTGAAGGCTTCGAAGCCTGCGGTGGCATCACGGAAAAACTCAAAGACGATGAGGTCGAAATTGTTCTGGCCCCGCTTAACCGGCAGGTCGGCCGCCCAGTAATCCTTCACCCGCTCGTAGCTGATGGAGCGGCCCGGTTCGACATCTTTGATGCGATAGGCCCCAGACGAGACAGGAACATTCAAGGTGCTCTTGGACAGATCACGCGGCTTTCCGTCTGCGTCTTTGCCTTCCCAGTATGCCTTGGACAGCACGTAAAGCTGCCCGATGATCTGCGGTAGCTCACGGTTGTTCTTTTGGTCAAAGCTGAAGGTAACGAGATTAGGCCCGGTTTCTTTTACCTCGGTGATGTTTTTGTAGTACGCGCCCAAGCCCGGATTGGCCTTTCGCAGCGCTTTCATCGAAAAAATGATGTCGGCCGGCGTGATCGGTGACCCGTCGCTGAACTTGGCGCCATCACGGATCTTAAAGGTGGCCGATGAAAAGTCGTCAGGGTAACTGACCCATTCGCAAACGAGGCAGTATTCGGTTGACGGCTCGTCTAGACTTGTTGCCATCAGCGTATCGTGGGTGAGAATGAGACCGCTCGCCGGTGCACCCTGTATGGAAAACGGGTTGACACTGTCGAAACTGCCAAGCGCGAACCGCCGCAGCCTGCCGCCCTTGGGTGCGTTGGGGTTAACCCAGTCGAAGTGCTGGAAGTCGTCAGGGTACTGTGGGGTTCCGATCAGCGACAGGGCTGTGCGGCGAACTTCATTCGCTGTCGCAGGATTTCCCATCGCAAGCGGCAGGGCCAAGCCAAAGCCAACAACCGCGGCGGCGAAAAGCGCCGTGCGTGACGCTGCAGTCCTCCGGACAAAACTCACCAGCAAATCCAGCTCCTCCTCCACTGTCTGACTTGAACGCATGACGCTACGCTTGTTACGCAAGGACTATAAAAGAAGAAACGCCCCACCAGAAAGCTGATGAGGCGTCACCTGGAGAAAGTTTAACCCGAGCCGTGTCAGGTTTCGGGTGCCTAGTTGCTAGGCAATGGCTTCGGCGCGCTCGACAGCGAGCGGAGGTAGGCGAGCATATTTGCCACATCCTGGGGCTTAGCGATCCCCCGGAACACCATCTTCGTACCCGGCATCCAGCCCTTCGGGTCATGCAGGAAGAGCGCCAGATTCTCGTACGACCAGTTGCCCTCTTTCTCCGCCATTGCTGACGAATATCTGAAACCGTCGATCGATCCCTTGTCCCGATCCACTACGTTCCACAGGTTCGGTCCAACCCGGTTGGCGCCGCCTTCATTGACTGTGTGACAGGCGCTACACTGCCGAAACTTCGCCTTGCCGGCATCGGCAGATGCAGTTGCAAGTAAGCTGGCCACCTCTTCATAGGAAAACCCAGCCTCGGCTTCGGTCGCCGTGGCGCTCTCTGAGCCCTCGGCTGAAGCGTCGGCAGAAACCAACTGGTAAGCTGGTTTGTGCTTCCCATGGCTGGCGTTGAGTTCGTGAATAAGCGTGCTGCCACCGAAAATGATCAGCAGTGCCGAAAGGACAGCCCCCGCGATCTTGTTGAATTCCATTGAGTCCATGCTTTATCCACCCCGAACGGTTCTCGTTAGCGCGTCGCGCCTCACGCGCACGTCGACGTGCGGCTGAATTTGACGATCATGACTTGCCCGCAGCTGACACTCTATTCTAGAGCCACGAGCCGAGGCTAATTGTCACTCAGTGAAAAGTCGAAAGCTATCATGGCACGCACAATTATCGCCATTCCCGCTCGTATGCAGTCAACGCGTTTACCCGGCAAGCCACTGGCCGACATCCATGGAAAGCCCATGATTGTTCGCGTTTGGGAGCAGGCAATGGCCGCAGAGGCCGGGCGTGTCCTCGTTGCAACCGATTCGGAAGAGATCGCGTCCGTTGTGCGCTCTGCCGGCGGTGAGGCGGTCATAACACGCCCCGATCATGCCTCAGGCTCCGATCGTGTTTTCGAAGCGATCAGTAAAGTCGATCCCGACGCAGATGCAGAAATTATCGTGAATCTTCAAGGTGATCTGCCGACGCTCGAGCCGGACCTCGTTACGGCGTGCATTGCGCCGTTGACCCGGAAGGGGCCGCACATTGCAACACTGGCCTGCGAAATCTCTGAAGAGCGAGAGAAAACGTCGCCCGACGTCGTCAAAGTCGTCGCGACGCCGCTTGGAAGCGCGGTCGAAGGGGTTCTGCGAACACTGTACTTCACTCGAAACGCAGCGCCTTACGGCGAGGGCCCAATGTACCATCACATCGGCATCTACGCCTATCGTCGTAGTGCGCTCGAGCGGTTTGTCGCACTACCTCCGTCTCCTCTGGAGCAGCGGGAGCGCCTTGAGCAGCTCCGCGCACTCGAAGATGGGATGAGAATCGACGTTGCAATCGTTCAAACAAACCCAGCAGGTGTGGACACGCCCGATGACCTGGAGCGTGTCCGCCAAGCGTTCCGTGCCGGATAGGCTTATACAAGCTGGTGTTTGCGATCCATTCGGGCCGGCCGCATCCGGTCGTCAATCAGAGGCTTGAAGCACGCGACTATGTCTAAGGAAACGCGTTCGCCGGCTCGGGTGACATATCAAGGTGAACCCGGGTCAAACTCTCACGTCGCCTGCGGCGAGGTCTTTCCTGACGCGGCAGCGGTTCCGTGCGCCACATTCGAAGATGCTGTTACAACTGTGCGTGACGGCAAGGCCGACTACGCGATGATCCCGATCGAGAACACCCTGGCGGGCCGGGTCGCGGACGTGCACCATCTGCTGCCGGACGCGAGCCTTTACATCGTTGGTGAACACTTCCTGCGCATTCGCTTTCAGTTGATGGCGCCGCCGGGCGCGTCGCTTGAGACGATCACGGATGTGTACAGTCACGTTCACGCGCTCGGTCAGTGTCGCCGCATCATCCGGCAGCTTGGCGCACGCGCGCATATGTCGGGTGATACCGCAGGCGCCGCCCGCGAAGTTGCCGAATGGGCGGACGTCCACCGCGCGGCGCTGGCGCCGCAACTGGCCGCAAAGACTTACGGCCTCGACATTTTGGCGCGTGATGTTGAGGATGCCGAGCACAACACGACACGGTTCGTGATTTTGGCCCGGGAGCCGGACGACGCCGAGCCAGGGAATGGGCCCTGCGTGACGACTTTCATATTCCGCGTCCGCAACGTCCCGGCGGCGCTTTACAAAGCGATGGGCGGTTTTGCGACCAACGGCGTAAACATGACCAAGCTGGAGAGCTACCAGATCGGTGGCGCGTTCACGGCAACCATGTTTTACGCCGACATTGAGGGCCATCCAACGGAGCGCAATGTGCGCCTTGCTCTTGAAGAGCTCTCGTTCTTTTCGTCCGAGCTCAAAATTCTAGGCACCTATCCTGCGAATCCGTTCCGCTTCGACGCAGCAGCCCGTCCGGATCACCTGCCGGCCGATTGACCGTTTCGGCTGCAGCGTACAGACTTTCGGTATTTCATAACAAATGCCGGCCTGAAGAACGGGCGGCTGTACGGAGGGCGCGCCATGAGGTTGGATGGCAAGGTTGCAATAGTCACGGGTGCGGCGTCGGGATTTGGGCGCGGCATTGCCCAGCTTTATGCTCGTGAGGGTGCGAAAGTCTGCGTCGCCGATCTCAACGGTCAGGGCGCACGTGATGTTGCAAACGAAATCGGGGCCGCGGCGATACATGCGGCAGCGGACGTGGCGAACGCAGACGACGTCCGGGCGATGGTTGCCGCGACAGTCGACGCGTTCGGCGGCGTTGACGTGATGGTCAACAACGCTGGCTATACACACAAAAATCAGCCGATGCTCGACGTCTCTGAAGCTGAGTTCGATCGCATTTTCGATGTCAACGTCAAGGCGATCTTTCTGGCCGCGAAGGCCGTTGTGCCGGAAATGGAAAAACGTGGCGGCGGCGTCATGATCACAACGGCTTCGACAGCTGGCGTGCGTCCGAGGCCAGGATTGACGTGGTACAACGGGTCAAAAGGTGCGGCGATTACGCTGACGAAATCGATGGCGGTCGAACTCGCGCCCAAGCGGATCCGTGTTTGCGCGATTAATCCGGTGGCAGGCGAAACGGGAATGCTGGCAGACTTCATGGGGCAGGACACGCCGGAAATCCGCGAGCGCTTCGTCGGCACAATTCCGCTTGGCCGATTCTCGCAACCTGACGATGTCGCGAATGCCGCCTTGTTTCTTGCGGATCCGGCAAGCAACTTTCTGACTGGCATTTGCATTGAGGTCGACGGTGGACGCTGCATCTAAGCGCGCACGTTTCAACTGTGCTCAGGCATGCGGCCCATGCTTGACCATGACACTAGCGCGGCACTACCGTCTGTCTAACGCGCTGACATGTTACTGGAAGTCGGCCCCGTAGCTCAGCAGGATAGAGCAACGGATTCCTAATCCGTAGGTCGCAGGTTCGAATCCTGCCGGGGTCACCAAATCCTTCAGGTCCGTTCCGGACACATGTGTTACAAGTCCGTTTCCGAAACATGGGTTACATGTTCGTTGCAAGCGAACGAACATGAAGATTGCAGTTTGCGCTTTCCTCTATTCTTACGGCTTTGAAGATTATTAAGCCAGTTTTCTAACTGATTAATTTATAGGTGCGCAGATTATAGTTCTGTGTCATCGATGCCTTACCTTTTGATGATAGCCAATTGTAATCGGCTATCTAAGGCTGCTTGAGTTGCGTGTTATGATTTGTGCTGATCGTCGGATTGCTGCTGCACGGGCATTACTTGATTTTGTTGAAACGTCCGATGCATTTACAAGGCTGATGGAGCAGGAACGTTCCAACGTTATTGAATTGAGCGTGGTGCGGAATGCAGCGCGATACGCACAAGACGACGACGTAGATTATCTCGCTCTTCAGCAATGTCTCACAACGGCTGATGCTCTCTTGGATAGCTATCCGGATCTTGAAGAGGCTGCTTCGCTCAAAGAACGCTTGAGGAAGAATCGGCGCGCTTGGACATCTTGGATGGCATCCCAGGCCGGCGGCGAACTTTAGGCCGTGCGCAATTGCTCAGCCACACGCCCGGAAGCGCTCTAAAGCGCGACTGTTACATCGTCGAAAAGCTCTTCAACGTCGGGCTTTCGTGGAATGAGCCCTTGTCGAAACGTGAAGTCGATTATCACGTCCAAATTCCGGCGATTGGCCGTGACGCCAAAGGGGTTCATATCGATCTCGCCCGGCTTGGGTAGACCTGACGCGTGTTTGCTTTCCAGCAGCATGTTGTAGACCTGCCGAACGAGATCTGGATTTGACTGGACGAGCGACGATCTGACGACAACCAAATGGTTGATCTGAATGGCTGTGTTTGACGCATGCCAACGCTGCGCAGCCTCATCCGGATTCACGATCAGCGGCTTGATATCGGGATTGCCGACCGTACCGGTCATGATCGCCGCGTCTATCTCTCCGTCGACGAGCATCGATTTGAGATCTTTGTCTGACCCGGCTCGGACGACACCCGGTGGGTCGGAATAGCCTGCAACATGGGGGTCCTCAAATGTAACCCATCGAATGGAGTCAAGATCGACACCGTAGTCATCTGCGAGAATGCCACGCAGCCAAGCAACCGTCGTGACGGTGTGGGATCGAATACCAATCGTCCGGCCATTGAGGTCCGCGGGCTTGAGCTCTCCACGCGCTGCGTTGAACACGATGTAGGGATGTTGAAAGCGCCCAACCACAACTGCGGGAAGAAGCGTTAAAGGCACGTTCTGCGCTTTCGCCATCAAGTACGTGACGATGGCGAGTTCCGCGACATCAAACTCAAGGTCTCTTACGACCCGCTTGAACGCCGTATTGGGCACTTTGACATCGGCAAAATCGAGGGCCAGATCGGGCGATGCGACAACGCCACTCTTCAGGGCAGCCGTAATCGGATAGTCGCCGAGCAGTGTTTTGAAACGTGTTGCGGCCATGCGCGCTGCTTTCCTTACTGCGTGTCTTTCCTAAATGCGTGTATGGGATCAAGCGCGACCTAAAGCGCATCGACGGTGCGCGGGAAGACCGATTGGAAGCCTTCGGCGTAGCGCGCTGGCCGCCCGCCGGCTTGGCCGCCAGAGTTGCGCCGGAAGTGATTGCCGCGGTTCTCTGCGACATTCGTATAGTAAGCCCAGAGGTGCTCCTGCCCGTCCATGCATTCGATCGCGGCGCGCTTTTTGTCCCATACATCGGTGATGTCGAGGAAGACGTCCGGCCTCCACTCCATTTGTTCGGTCTGATGGGGCTCGAAGAGATAGAGCTGCGGCGCACCGAGAACGGTTTGCTCAGGGTTGTGACCCCACGCTTGCGCAATCATGCGACACTCGAGTGCGACTTGGGTCGTGTACATGTGGTCCGTATTGTAGGGGTCCCACTTGGAGTGACTCATCATCCAATTGGGCTGCACGGCACGGATCAGGTCGACAATGCGGTCTTTTGCGTCGCGGTCCACCACAAGCGGATAGTCTCCAAGGTCGAGGAATTGGATATCGTGGACATCGAGTGCCTGAGCGGCGGCCTCCGCTTCGCGGCGGCGCGCGCTTTTCACCGCATCGAGTGTCATGCCCTCCTGCTTCCAGAGTTTCGCGCTTTCGCCACGTTCGCCGTAGGACAAGCAGACGACTGTCACGTCATATCCGAGCTTCCCGTGCAGCGCGATGGCACCACCGCAGCGCCAGACAAAGTCAGCCGCATGCGCGCTGATCACCAGTGCAGTATTTGTGCTCGCCATGGCGGCGCCTCTCCGTGAGTTTCTGTGGAAGTCTGAGTTTCTGGATACAACAGCACACAGCAAGATTTCGAGGCGTCATTTCGCGCGTCTGTCCAGCGTGTCCCAGGATCTGCATGGTCTGCGTGATTGTTTGGCATGCAAAACCGGGCATGCGTCGCCGATGCGCCCATGCCGATGCAACCATGAGCAGCGACTGATCCGTGCCGTGAGATCGTAGCTGGCACGCAGCAATCTGCAAATCCGGCTCAGGCGGAAACGATGTTATCGCCTACGGTAGCTGCATCTTTACGATTCGACCTGTTGCATGACGTTGGCGGCTTCGGTCAAATGCCACTCGACGGCGGTACTCAGTTTGATAATGGTCTCGGCCGGTTAAGTTCCGCTAATCCGAGGCCAATGCTAATGTTAGTCAGACGGGCGACGGAGTCTCGGCATGACAAAAGTGGTGTCTCACTTGAACGGACGAAACAGACCGACGATCTCGTTTATCGGCTTTGGGGAAGCGGCAGCCGCGATTGTGTCTGGTTGGGACGGTCGCTCGGGGGCTGTCATCAAGGCCTACGACAGCAAGACCGAAACCGGCGGCAGTGAACGTGCGATCATGATCGAGCGATACGCCCTGGCCGGCGTCGAGGGGTGCGAGACAATCGAGAGTGCGCTCGCAGGCGCGGATGCCGTGTTTTCGTTGGTGACCGCCGACCAGGCACAGGCCGCGGCGACGTCAGCTGCCGAAAGCCTGGAAGAGGGTGCGTTGTTCTTGGACTGCAATTCGTGCGCGCCGCAAACCAAAGTCCGTTCGGCGCAGTCGGTTGCACAATCCGGTGGCCGCTACGTCGATGTTGCGATTATGGCCCCCGTGCGCCCTTTGCTCCATAAAACGCCGATGCTAGCGAGCGGTCCATATGCTGGTGCCGCAAAGGGCTTTATGGACCAACTGGCTATGTCGGTCGAAGATGTGGAGGGCGAGGTTGGAGCCGCATCGTCGATTAAGCTGGTGCGGTCGATTATGACGAAGGGCATGGAAGCGCTGATGGTGGAATGCTTGCTTGTCGGTCGAAAGCTTGGTGTGGACGATGTCGTTCTCGACTCGCTGGAGAAGACGTATCCGGGCTTCGCATGGCAAGAGCGTGCTGGCTATATGCTGGAACGCGTCATGACGCATGGCATCCGTCGCGCCGCAGAACTTCGCGAAACGGCGAAGATGGTCGAGGTTGCGGGTTTGACACCGCGCATGTCGTCAGCAACGGCGCAGTGGCAGCAGAGCGTCGGCGAAGTCGCGCTGCCTTACGATCAGCCGGCAAAGAACAGTGCAGATCGCGATCGCCGCGTTGACGAACTGCTGGTCGCACTGTCACGAAAACGGTGAAATGGTCGCCCAATGTGGCCATGCGCCGCCAAAGCCGCTGAGACGTCGCACAGCTGCGCAAGATAAAGTAAGGAGGGAAGAACCGGTGCCCAAAGCACTTATCAGAACATTGGCCGCCGCATTTGCCGCGTTTGGCCTGTCAGCGACGGCCAACAGTGCAGAGGTCACGTTGACAGTTGCGCACTTTCTGAGTCCGAAAGCGACGCCGCATACGAAATTCATCGTGCCGTGGGCCAAGAGGATCGAGGCGCAATCGAGAGGCCGCATCAAGGTTGAGATCTTTCCCGCGATGACCATGGGTGGCAAACCTCCGGAACTCTATCGGCAGGTTCGTGATGGCGCCGCTGACATCGTCTGGACGTTGACGGGCTACACTCCTGGCGTTTTTCCTCGGAGCGAAGTGTTTGAGCTGCCGACGGTTCACAACGCGTCGGCGAAAGCGACGACAATGGCGATCCAAGAAAACTTTGGGTTGATTGCCGACGACTTTAAGGACATCAAGCCGCTGCTTGTACATGTCCATGCCGGCAATGCGCTGCATCTTGTAAACGGCTGCGTCAGCAGTCTCGGCGAGCTCAAGGGATTGAAGCTGCGGACACCGAGCCGAACGGGAGCTTGGATGATCCAGTCCTGGGGCGCTGAGCCCGTCGGCATGCCGGTTCCGGCTCTGCCTCAGGCGCTTTCGAAACGGGCAATCGACGGTGCCTTGATTCCGTTTGAGATTGTGCCGCCGTTGAAGGTGCACGAACTGACCAAATGTTCGATGACGGCTGCGAATAACGTCCGGTTCGGCGTCGCCGTCTTTCTGTATGCCATGAACAAACAACGCTATGAGGGCCTCGCGCCGGACCTGAAGGCCATTATTGACGCCAACTCCGGCACAGCCATTGCTGAATCGATCGGGTCCTTGTGGGACTCAGCCGAACTGCCGGGCCAAGCGCTACAGAAGAAAACCGGTTCGCCGGTCCAGGCCTTCGGCAAGGGGTCGACGGACGACTTTGCCAAGCTTAGCGAAGCCGTGGTCGAACGGTGGATCAAGGAAGTGAGTTCGAAAGGCATCGATGGCAAAGCGCTTGTTGCGGCAGCGCGGAAGTCGATTGCCAAATTCTCAAAGTAGCCGCAAACCAAACTGGCGTAACGAACATGATGGCCGGTCGCGCTCTGCGGCTGGCCGCGGAGACCGATAGCGTCTCTGCCTCGAGGATGGAATGCAGAAATTCGTACTCCGACTATCGGAGACCTGGGCGCTGTGTGGCGGCGTGCTCCTTCTTATGATCATGCTTGTGACGTCGATCAACGTTGCAGGGTTCACGCTGAACCGCGTCGCAGGTGTGTTTGGCGGATCCGTCTCAGGGCTGCCCGGTTACGAGGACTTTGTAAGTTTGGCCGTCGCCTGCGCGGCGCTTATGTTTCTGCCATTGTGTCAAGCGCGCCGCGGCCATGTTGCAGTCGATCTCTTTGTCGCACTCTTTCCGGAAACCGTTCGCCTCATGCTCGATCGCGCTTGGTTGGCGACGACGTTCGTGCTGGCCGTGTTCCTCGCGTACTGGATGACGATCGGTCTGTTCGAGACGCAATCGGACAACGTGCTTTCGCCGGTTTTGGGCTGGTCGGTTTGGCCGTTCTATATCCCAGGGGTCATCTCGCTCTGCCTCTGGGCGTTGGTTGCCGCGATCCAAACAGTCGGTGATAGCGGCCATGTTTGAGCGCGAGCTGATCGGGGTTCTGGGGCTGGTCGTCCTGTTTGCGCTGCTTGTACTTCGTGTCCCGGTTGCGTTGGCGATGATCGCGGTGGGGGTGGGTGGAAACTACGCGCTCTCGCTTGTCGTTCCATTCCTGCGTTTCGAGCCTTATCTCAAGCAGTTCAAGACACTCCTTTGGGGAACGGTTTCGAACTACGATCTGTCTGTCGTCCCGCTGTTTATCTTGATGGGATATCTGGCGAGCCATGCCAGTCTCAGTCGCGACTTGTTTCAGGGATTCAATGCGCTGGTCGGGCGATTGCGCGGCGGTGTGGCTATGGCCGCGATCGCCGCGTGCGCCGGGTTTGGCGCGGTTTGCGGATCATCACTCGCTACGGCGTCGACAATGGGGCGTGTGGCACTGCCCGAACTGGATCGCCTGCGCTATGCGCCGAGGCTTTCAACCGGTACGCTCGCAGCCGGTGGAACGCTGGGAATCTTGATCCCGCCGTCGGTCGCACTTGTCATTTATGCGATCATTGTGGAAGCCTCGATCATCGAGATGTTCCAGGCTGCCGTCATTCCGGGCCTGATCGCCGTTGCCTTCTTTATCGGCGTGATCGCAATCAGCGTCCGCATGTATCCGGAGTTGGCGCCTGAAAGCCAATCGATGTCCGACACCGAGCGGCGCGTCGCCATTCGCCGCTTGATTCCGGTGTTGTTGATATTCGGAGCCATCATTCTCGGGCTGGGCTTGGGATTGTTCACACCCACACCCGCTGCAGCGATCGGTGCCACGGTCATCCTGCTCTACGGCGTCTTCCTTCGCTGGGTGAACCCGAATGAAGGCTTGTCGCGCAGTGGATTTGCCGAGTCCGTCCTTTCCACTGCAACGACCGCCGGCATGATCTATTTGATTCTGTTTGGCGCAGAAGTTCTCAAGGGCTTTTTTGCGCGCGCCGGTCTTCCTGCCGCGCTGGCATCGTGGACGACCGGCAGCGGCCTTGATCCATGGCTCCTTTTGATACTCTTGCTGCTCATGCTGATCCTTCTCGGCTGCTTTATGGACTCGCTGGCCATGATCCTGGTTGTGGTCCCCTTCTTTTGGCCGGCGCTGGTTGAGCTGAACGGCGGTGATTACGCGACGGCGGCAACAGCCGCTTACGGAATGAGCACCGACGAACTGAAAATCTGGTTTGGAATCATCGCGCTCGTTGTTGTCGAACTCGGCTTGATTACGCCGCCTGTGGGTCTGAACGTCTTTATCATTTCTGCGATGGCAAAAGATGTGCGCATGGGAGACGTGTTTGTCGGGGTCATGCCGTTTTTTACAGTCGAGCTCTTGCGAATCGTGCTCCTCCTCGCGGTTCCCGGGCTTTGCCTGTTTTTGCCGAGTGTTCTTTCCGGATAATGAGTTTCAGGCGTGGTGCGGACGCGCCCCACAGTGGGCGGTCAAGTGGCGGCTGGTTGATTGGACGTCTTGCGCCTGCGACGGATTGCGAATGAGGCTCACCACAGCGCACGTAATCATCAAATCAGTGGACAGGGTGCATCCATCTCCGGTGTCATGCGTAGTAAGTGCGGTCCGGTATCGCCTGAGTCAGCGTCAAGCCCGTGGTTGAGCAGCTACAGGCGGTGGCAAGTGGCGGAGGCCAAGCGAGAGAGGTGAAATGAAGACCCAGGTCGCCATAATCGGAGCGGGCCCTTCGGGATTGCTACTATCCCAGCTCCTGCATCTCGCGGGCATTTCCTCAATCGTCGTTGAGCGCCAAAGCCGTGAGCATGTGCTGGGGCGTATCCGCGCCGGTGTGCTGGAGCAGGGCACCGTTGATACGCTGAAGCGCGCCGAAGTGGGCGGGCGTCTTGAACGCGACTCACAAACTCACGATGGTTTTTTTATTGCTGCCGGAGAAACGGCTTGCCGTATTGCGCTTGGCGAACTCGTTGGCAAATCCGTAACGGTCTATGGCCAGACCGAAGTCACCAAAGACCTGATGGACGCTCGGATCGCAACAAATGGGCAGCTCATCTTTCAGGCCGACAATGTCGTCTTGGGAGATCTCGAGACATCTGAACCGTTTGTGACCTTCGAGGCGGCGGGCCAGCGACATCGGATCGCGTGCGACTTCGTCGCCGGATGCGACGGATTTCGCGGTGTGTCGCGCGGATCTATTCCTGCCTATCACCGCCGCGAGTTTGAGCGGGTCTATCCGTTCGGTTGGCTCGGTATTCTCGCTGACGTGCCGCCTTGCGCACCCGAATTGATCTACGCAAGCGGCCCGCGTGGCTTTGCGTTGGCAAGTATGCGATCGGCGACGCGATCGCGATACTACATTCAATGCCGCGCCGACGAAGACCTCTCCGCATGGCCGGACGACCGGCTTTGGCACGAGCTTCAGCTGCGGCTGGGTCCGGTATCGCCTGGTGCCATTGCGACAGGGCCGGCAATTGAAAAGAGCATTGCGCCGTTACGGAGTTTTGTCTGCGAGCCCATGCAGTTTGGCCGCCTCTTTCTGGCTGGTGATGCGGCTCACATCGTGCCGCCAACGGGCGCCAAGGGACTGAACTTGGCAGTTGGCGATGTCCACTACCTTGCTACTGCGCTAGACGCTTTTTTCAACGGGGGCAATGAGGCCGGGCTACGCAGATACTCAGAGGTGAGTTTGCGTCGGGTATGGAATGCCGAGCGATTCTCCTGGTGGATGACAACGCTGCTGCACGACTTTGGCGACAGCGATCTGTTTGCGCAACGTTTGCAACGTGCGGAATTCGACTATGTTCTGGGGTCTCGCGCCGCACAGACGGCACTGGCCGAAAACTACATTGGCCTACCCTACGAGGATATCCTAGCCTGACGCCCCTGAGCGCCGCACAAAGACGCGATGTCGATGTGTATGCAACGCCGCGCAAAGCGGACAGAAACAAGAGCCCTGGTGCAACAACGGGCGCGAGCTTCGGGAGGCTTGAGGCATGAACCCCTACAACCCGCGCGACTGGCAATCACACCCGCCCTACGTGTCTCCGGGCTACAAATCGACGGGTTTGCGCGGGCCGACCAAGCCTCTGATCCCAATTCCAGCCTCGCTATCGGAGATTACGGGGCCCGTTTACGGCCATGAGGCCGTTGGCGCGCTTGACGCCGATTTAACGCGCAATAGTGCCAAGAGCGGCGCCCCACTGGGCGAGCGCATTATCGTAACCGGTCGCGTTGTGGATGAATACGATCGCCCGCAGCCCAATGCGCTGATTGAGATTTGGCAGGCGAACGCGGCGGGCCGCTACATCCACCACGGCGATGATCACGACGCACCTTTGGACCCCAACTTTCTCGGCGGCGGACGCTGTGTAACCGACAATGACGGGCGCTACCGGTTCCTGACCGTGCGGCCCGGCGCGTACCCTTGGGGCAATCATGCCAATGCCTGGCGCCCCAATCACATCCACTTCTCGCTTTTCGGGCCGAGTTTCGCGACCAGACTGATCACGCAAATGTACTTTCCGGGTGACCCGTTGTTGGATCTGGATCCGATTTTTCTTGGCACACCGGAAGCTGCGCGTGATCGCCTGATCGGCACGTTCTCGATCGATGTGACAGAGGAAGGATTCGCGCTCGGATATGTCTTCGACATTGTTCTGCGTGGGCGCAGCGAAACCCCGATGGAGATATAGGTATGGCGCGCGGACAGACGCCGTCGCAAACGATCGGTCCCTATTTCGCCTACGGTCTCACGGCGCACCAGTACGGCTATCCGTTCTCGCAGATTGCCGGCGGCGATTTGGTTGCGGGTCGTCCGGGCGTCCAAGGCGAGCGGATACAGATTGTGGGGCAGGTTCTTGATGGCGCTGGCGCGCCGGTTGATGATGCCATGATCGAGATCTGGCAAGCTGATGCAGGCGGGCGATACGCGCATGCAGCAGACACCCGCAATGCCAACGCATCGTTCAAGGGGTTCGGCCGCATGGGCACTGGAACAGACCCTGATCAGCGGTTTATCTTTCGCACAATCAAGCCGGGCTCGGTCGACGGCACACAGGCGCCCCACGTCAACCTG
>JBCCOV010000016.1:0-42096 GCA_039039985.1 Pseudomonadota bacterium
ATTTAGGGTTGCGGCAACTTGCGCCGGGCCCGCAAACGAACGTAAAGCGCGCCCTCACCACCGTGGCGAACGTGAGCGGTCGTGAAACTTATGACGATCTGCGCGAGATCCGGGCTTGATAGCCAAGCGGGCACTTGGCGCCTCAGGATGCCGCGTTCCTGCCTGTCACCTCTCACGTTGTCTGCGTCCGCACGCCCTTTGCCAGTAATAACCAGCACCGTCCGAAAGCCGCGTCGAATCGCGCCGTTCAGGAACCCTCGCAGCGCGTGATGCGCCTCATCCTGACGCAAACCGTGAAGATCAATCCGCGCGTCAATCGCCTCGCGGCCGCGTCCGATGCGACGCGCTGCCTTTTCATCGAATGCCGCAAGATGTTGCTTCTGACGACGCCCACTGGCCGGCTCAACACGAGACGTCACTGGGACAACAACCGGCTTGGTCTTCGGTTTGCGCTCAGCAGAGGCCTGATCGCGTGACCCGCCAACTCCCGGCAATGGGCCGGTGAGCTCGATGTCTGACTCGGTGGGCTCGTAACCTGTCACCCGTGCATGGTTGATCATAGGGTTCACACCACTGGTGACCAGCTGCCACAGCGCACGATCTTCCTGACTGAGTGTTTTGGATTTCCGGGTCCGCTTCGCCATCAGACGTTCTGGCTCCCGTGATCGTGACGAGGGCCCAAGACAACAAAGCGGCACGCGTGTTTCGTTCGGCCTGCGGCAAGCCCGGCCTCGCTGCCCGTGCCGTAGAACAGGTCACCGCGTTGCGGCCCTTGGATCGCCGAACCGACATCGCTGGCGATAAGCAGCCGCGCAAGCGCACGTGCCTCCGTGTGCCCGTCAGCAAATTTCAGTTCCGTCGCAAGAACGTACACTGGCGTACCAATCGCTATATAGCTTGCGTCAACCGCAAGAGATCGCCCAGCGACAAGCGGGAGTTGGTGTACACCCAACGCCTCTTGCGACTCGACGCCACCTGCAGCTGAAAGCTCGCGGAAAAAGATAAACGACGGGTTGCGTTGTATATAGTTTCGAGCACGCGCCCGATGTTGGCGCAGCCAAGTCAACAAGACATCCAACGTAAGTTCTGACGCGTCAAATTCACCATCATCAATCAGAAGCCGCCCGACTGACACGTACGGGTGGCCATTCTTGCCGTCATAAGTCACCCGCATACGCCGGCGACCGCCCTCAAAACTGAGAACACCCGAGCCTTGAACATGGAGCACGAATGCGTCCACCGGATCACTCAGATAGCAGATAACACGACAGTGACCTGCGATTGCTCCGCGCTCGATTTCAGCACGGGTCCAATAAGGGACCACCGCAGAGCCATCGCGGCGCGCATGGGTCATCTGTCCATTCCGCGCACCACGCTCTTCCGGGCGAATACAGTCGACGAGATCCGGAGGTCGGGCATAAAGCGGGACAGGAAACGCATCCGACTGCGTCATTGACGCTTCAAGTTCCGGCTCGAAGTAACCCGTCAGTAGTCCCTCCTGGTCTGCCGTTGTTGTTGCCCTGACCAGATAGGGAGAGAAATGGCGTTCGAAAAATGCACGCGCGTGATCTGTGTTCAGTTGCGCTGGCAAATGGCAGGATGCTGCTGCCGCAGCCGCAAGCCAACCCGGAAACGCATCAGGCGGCAGGTCCAACTGACCCAGGACCTCAGCGCATTTCTGGAACACGGCAAATGCCGCAGCATGGTCATCATGCGACCACCCGGCGACATGTGCGTAATCAATCGGCTCCAAGCGGACAGCGGTCATGGGTTCGCGCCCGCCATTGACATCACACAGACAGCGGCTAGTTCGGCGATTGCGTTCCGATCAGCCTCCAGTTGGGATCGTTCGACCGCAGATCGCGCGAAAATGTCCAAACATCGGTGACTTCCTGAACGCGTTGCGGATCTCCCGATAGAACCTCGCCATCGCGATCGCGCGTTGCCGAAATCAACTGGCAGACGAACTTCACGGTCAGATTGGCCAGATGCCCGTCTTTCAGCTCCGCCTCGATCATTTTCGCGGAGTTAATGCCGACAAAGCTCTGGTCGACCTGCTGGCCCGCTGCCTCGCGATCAGAGATCGCTTCCGAGAACCCCTCAAAGACATCAGTGCTCAGAAGATCGCGCAGTAGCCGCTGATTGCCCTCTGCAAATGCCATGACAATCATTTCATAGGCCTGCTTAGCCCCGCTCATGAACTGCTCAGGGTCGAACGAAGGCTCGACGCTGACAATATCCATGAGAGAGCTGCTCAACTGCCGATCATCGCCCGCGAACGTCTCAATACGCTCTCTGATTGCCTCGCGATCGGCGTTCGAGTCCGCTGACGGCCCATCACCATCGTTGGTGCGGCCCGGGAGCGTGACGACTTTTTCGCCAGCGGCAGCAGCGCGTTCCTGCGCTTCTCGCGCACGTATACGACGATCAATACGTGCCTCATCGTCGCTCGTACGGCGGCCAAGGACACTCCGCAGCTTGAGAATCGCAATAACTGCGATCACCAGTGCGATGAGAGTGAGAAGATCGATATTCCCCATGGTTCTGGCTTTCCTGCCGCGAAAGAGCGATATGTGCACATGTAGGAAGGCAGCGCGATGTGATCCACGGCCCCAGCAGCGAATTATCATCGCCGTCGCCATCGCGTCCGAATTCCCAGGCACCTTAGGTCAACTCTAGGTCCATGCCAACTCGCCGCCGCTGGTCTTTGCCCATACTACAACGGTGGTGGCCCCAAATCGGTTTCTATCGAGCAGACTGAGAGACTGACATGCGCTTCGCTTTAGTGCTGATTTTCGTGGCCGTTCCGATTATCGAACTCGCGTTGCTGATCCAGCTTGGGAGTTGGCTGGGATTCTGGCCGACCATTGGGCTTATCCTGTTGACGGCCGTGGTCGGCACGGCCGTTTTGCAGCAACAAGGGCTCGAAACGTTGAACCGCGTGTCGCAAGCGACCGCTCGGGGCGAGCCACCGGTTGAGCCTATAATTGACGGCATGTTCCTGCTTGTCGCCGGCGCTTTTCTGCTGACGCCCGGTGTCATCACTGATGGCATCGGTCTGCTGCTGTTGGTGCCTCAGATCCGGCATCTGATCCGCCGTTGGGGTGTCCATAGGCTCATGACATCGAAAAATGTTCGATTTCATGTTTTTCGCTCAGGCCAGACTGACGGACCTGATGCGCCGCAATCGTCGGACTTTTCCGGGTCGCGCCGAGGCCGCGATAAACCCGGCGCCGGCCCGGTCATCGACGGTGAATACGAGCACCTCGGAGACCGCACCATTGATCCAAATCGCAGGCGTCCCAAGCGCTGAGACTCATCGATTTGCACCAAAGCAGCGACCGTGGTAGCGACCGCCGATCTTAACCGATCGGGTAGACAACCATGACCGACACGCCAAACGGAAACGCAACAAGCCCTGACTCCGCCGAAGGTGCCGCACCAGAGGACTCTGGCTTTCGCGCCCAGGTCATGACGCAGTACATCAAGGATCTGTCGTTTGAGAATCCGCAGGTCAAACGGATCCTGGAAGGACCACCCGAGGACACGAAACTGACCATTGAAGTCAACGTGAACGCTCGGCGTGTCCAAGACGGCCTGTTTGAGGTCCAGATCGACTTTACCGCAACAGCCAAGGGCACGGAGCGCGCCGTTTACCAGCTTGAACTCATCTATGGCGGCTTGTTCCAGATTGAGAATCTGCCACAGGACGCCCTCGAACCATTCCTTCTGGTTAACTGCCCTGCACTGTTGTTCCCGTTTCTCCGCAGGATCGTCGCGGATCTGACCCGAGAAGGTGGTTTCGAACCACTGCTACTTGATCCCGTTGACTTCGGCCAACTCTATCTGCAGCGCAAACGGGCTGGCTCCGTGCAGACAGCGGCGGCGGCAGACAACTAGAGTCTTCAGATTGAGCTGAAGTGCATCAGGTGCCGCCAACGTCACCGTTGCCGCGGCCGAATGACCGCCATACCGGGTTCGGGCCCAAGGTATCGACGAACTTCGCGTGATTTGCCAGGTCTTCCGCCGATAGCCGCGATGGAAGGCTGCGGGGACGCGGCGCGACCACGCCGGCAAATGCCGCCGGACCGCCGTCTCTTCCGAGTTGGGACGGAACAGCAGCGGCAGGCTCCAGCCCCAGCGAAGTCTGACGAATGCCCAGCAATTCAATGTAGACTTCGGCCAGCAACAGGGAGTCGACAATCGCGCCGTGTTTGGTGCGCACGGAGTTGTCGATGCCATACCGCTTACAAAGCGCGTCGAGTGAATTCGGCCCGGCCGGGTGTTTTCTGCGGGCGAGCGCCAGAGTGTCGACCACACGGTGCCCCGGGATCGGTTCCCGGTCGAGACGCCCCAGCTCCATATTAATAAAGCCGATGTCGAACGGCGCGTTGTGAATGACCAACGTCGAGTCCGCGAGAAAATCTACGAAGTCATCGACGACGTCAGCAAACACGGGCTTGTCCTCGAGAAACGCACTGGAAATGCCGTGAACTTGCTCAGCATCTGGATGAACTGGCTTACCTTGAGGGTTGATAAAGCGGTGGAATTCGACACCAGTCGGCACGCGATCATGTAACTCGACGCAGCCAACCTCCACAAGTCGGTCGCCGTCGTTGGCACTCAGTCCCGTCGTTTCGGTGTCAAGCACGATCTCGCGCAGCATGTGTTATCCATCTTCGCTCTGCCACAGCCGTTGATAGACCGTCCCCTTCCGTTCCCGGAGCACAGCCACAACGGCATCTAATTGTGCCTCAGATTCGGCCAGTGTTCCGCCGGTATCCACGACAAAATCCGCCCGCCGCACCTTCTCCGACGACGGAAGCTGGCGCGCCAGAATACTGGACAGTTTGTCTTCGGTCATACTTGGCCGATCCAAAACGCGATCGCGCTGCACGTCCGGCGCAGCATGGACGACAATTGTCACATCGACGCGGGCATCGCCACTGGTTTCAAAGAGAAGCGGGACTTCCAGCACGGCGGCCGGCTTGCCATCGGCGACACACTCAGAAAGGAATTGGTGCTGCGCGCGCCGGACCATTGGGTGCACCAAGTCCTCAAGCGCCGCAAACTTTTCTGGATCAGCAACCAGCATGCTTCCAAGCCTAGCGCGGTCGACCCGGCCTGACGCGGTCGATCCTGGGAAAGCAGCCTCGATGGCCGAGACGGCCGCCCCCTCATAAAGATCGTGCACAATCTGGTCGGAATCGCTGACCGGCAGTCCGCAATCACGCATCCAGCCAGCGACGGTGGATTTCCCCATCCCGATCGAGCCGGTCAAGCCGATGACCAAGATCGTCATCCGGCGATCATCCAAGAGTTGAGGCAGCGCTGTTCATGCATCAATCACACCCTCTCGCCTCAGGGCCGCAAGCACATCGAATAACGGTAAACCAAGGACAGAGAAGTAATCGCCACGGATCTCTTCAATCAGCTGGATGCCAACACCTTCAAGTTGATAGGCGCCAACGGATTGAAGGGCCGTGTCGCCAACGTGGGCAAGATAGCGCCCAACAAACTCTGGCGAGAAGCTGCGCATAACCACATCCACAGTCGTCACGGTTTCCCACACGACCGAACCGCTACGGGCGAGCACTGCGGCACTATGCAGTTGGTGAGCTTTACCGCGTAAATCGAGCAGCTGCCGACGTGCGGCATCCATATCGGCGGGCTTTTCATACCAAGTGTCATCGCAGACGAGAACCTGGTCGCCTCCAAGAACGAGCGCACCTTGCTTACGCAGGCTCACCTGCTCTGCCTTCGCCCGTGCAAGCAGCTCGGCAAGATCGGCCGGTTCGAGGCCGCCGCCGTCAGCGGCCAGAGCGGTCCGGATCGCACCTTCATCGATGTTCGCCGGGGCAACCTCAAATGCAAGACCAGCGGCTTTCAGCAGGGACTGACGAGCCGAACTTGCTGACGCCAGCACAAGCCTGCCATGCGTAAGGTCATTGGATGCCTCGGCGATCGGTCCGTTCTTCATGAATTGCCCTCCGCCGCGGCACCGTCCACGTCACCGTGCCGATCGTGGTAGAGTTTGAGTATGGTCGCTGCCGTTTCTTCAACCGAACGCCGCGTCACGTCGATGACCGGCCATTTCTTGCGTGCGCAAATCTTTCTCGAATGCACGATTTCTTGTGCAATCTGCGCCTCATCAACGTAGTCCTCGAGGTTGCGGTCCCCAAGGAGTCGGGCCCGATTGCGCCGGATTGCCGCGATCCGATCGGGCGCGGCCGTCAGACACACGACAAACGCCTTGTGGGGCTCGAACAGCGCCTCAGGTAACGGAACAGACATCACAATCGGAACATTGGCCGTCTTGAAACCGCGCTGCGCGAGATAGATGCTGGTCGGTGTTTTGGACGTCCTTGAGATGCCGAGAACAATAATGTCGGCATCATCTAGGTTGTCCGGCAGCAGGCCATCGTCATGCGCCATCGAGAAGTTGAGCGCGTCGATACGATTGAAGTAGCCGGCGTCGAGTACATGCTGACCGCCGACAATAGGCGTTTGCGGCGCGCCGAGATAGCTCTCCAGCACCTGCATGATCGGCTTCAGAACATGCAGGCACGGAACCTTGAGCTCCCTGCACCGGCGCTCCAACTCCTCACTCAGCTCCGGATTAACAATCGTATAGAACACGATGCCGGGCGCGGAACTCACCTCTTGCAGAACACGCTCAAGCTGCCGGCTGGTCCGGATCAACGGATAGACGTGCTCGATCGGCCTCACCGCCGCGTACTGCACGGCCGCCGCCTTCGAGATTGTCGTCAAAGTCTCCCCGGTCGCATCCGACACGAGGTGCAGGTGAAAGTAGCTCGGCAGGGCGTTCATCAGCTGTGACCTGTGCTCCAAGTTGTTCACAGTGCTGGGCCGGGACCCAGGCTCGTCGACAACCAACACAGGATAAACGGGCAGAGTTGTCCACGGGTTGTATCGCTTGAATAAAATCCGGAGGTCTTAGGTTGCCGATCGCAGTCGTAGACTTCTCCGCATGTGGCATACAGCTTGTTCAGGCATTTGTTCTCGTTCCCTGACACGACCGAATACCGATGCTTTGGGCATCCCTGGCTCAGCCGCGACGCTATTCCGCTTGATCGCGCGATCGTCATACGCAACTGTCACAGTCTGAAGAACACTTGGACAGTCTTGGATATCTTCGATACCTCCGCAATCCACTGCTCTAGAATCATAAGAGCAAACCTAAAGAAAGATAGATGTTCTCTTAGCTCTCTATCGAGGATGACCCATGATGCCGCCTAATGAGGAACTCGTTCAAAGAGCGAAACATCGCCGCTTTCTTGCGCCGTTCGCCGGTACGGCCGTCTCGCCACCACCGATCTGGTTGATGCGACAGGCCGGCAGATATCTGCCGGAGTACCTTGAGACCCGTGCTGAAGCCGGTGACTTTCTGACGTTGTGCTACACACCGAAGCTGGCAACCGAGGTGACACTGCAGCCAATCCGCCGCTATGGATTCGACGCAGCGATCCTCTTTTCAGATATTCTCGTGGTGCCACACGCTCTCGGACAGACCGTGACGTTTGTGCAAGGCGAAGGCCCCAGGCTCGATCCTGTACGGACGGGCTCACAACTCGATCAGCTCCGGCCCGAAAATGTCGATGACCGGTTTTCGTATGTTTACGAGGCGGTCGCATCCATCCGGGCATCGCTGCCCACAGAGACGTCGCTGATCGGGTTTTGCGGTGCGCCTTGGACTGTGGCGACCTACATGGTCGGTGGTCGTGGGACACCGGACCAAGCCGATGCGCGACTGTGGGCCTATCGCGATCCAGTGAACTTCGCCCGCTTGATCGACTTGCTGACGGATGTCTCGATCGACTATCTCAGCGGTCAGGTTCGGGCCGGGGTCGATGCACTTCAGATTTTCGATACATGGGCGGGAAGTCTGCCACCGCTGGAGTTCGACCGTTGGGTCGTGGCGCCGACCACACGCATGGTCTCGGAACTCAAAAGGCGACATCCTGAGATCCCAATCATTGGGTTTCCACGCGGCGCAGGCGCGTCAATCACGAACTACTGTCACGCGACCGGCGTTGATGGTGTGGGCTGCGACACCGCACAGCGTATGGGAACGGTGCGCGATATGGTGACCGCCCGCAGTCTCGCAGTGGTGCAGGGCAATCTGGATCCTCTCGCGCTCGTGGCAGGTGGTGACGCCTTAGACCAGGCCGTTGATGAGATCCTTGACGCGATGGCTGGTGCGCCATTCGTCTTCAATCTCGGGCATGGCATCGTCCCACAGACACCGCCGGAGCATGTTGCCCAACTCGTCGCGCGTGTCCGCGGGGCAGCGTAACGATGCCGACTGGGTTTCTGCAAAGCCCTGCAGGTCGCGCGGGACTTGTGCTGGCGGCCACTGTTGTGTTTGCGCTTGTGCTTATGCTCGGCCTCGGCGACGACGCCTACCTGTGGATCAAGGCGATCCATATCGTTGCCGTCATTTCCTGGATGGCCGGTATGCTCTACTTGCCGCGCCTGTTCGTCTATCACGCTGAGGCTGGGCCGGGTTCAGAAACGGCCGCGACACTCAAGGTGATGGAGCAGCGACTACTCCACATCATCATGACGCCGGCGATGATTGTATCGTGGGGCCTCGGACTATGGCTCGCCTGGCAGGTCGACGCACTGGCGTCCGGCTGGTTCCATCTCAAGCTGCTTGCGGTCATCGGTCTGTCGGCTGCGCATGGCTATCTTGCAGCTTCGGTGCGCCGGTTCGCGACCGACTCAGAGACCAACTCATCTCGGCACTGGCGGATCGTGAACGAGGTTCCCACGGTTCTGATGATCGTTGCCGTCATTGCGGTGGTCGTAAAACCGTTCTGATTGCGTCGAATGCGCAAATTTCACCAACAGAGACTCTTTTCGCCGACGCATCGAGCTGCTATATAGAGTTTGCCGGCAGCACCTTGAGAGGCATGCTCGTCGGTCTTCCCGGGGTTGATACCATTCTACGCGTCCAAGCTTTGTGGACGCTCAATCCCCCATTCCGATCCTTGAGCAGCTACGTCCTCTCATTCCCTCCTTTATCACCGCTGCTTGTCTGGGAGTCCCCCAACATGACGGAAATGAGACTACAAGACCTCAAAGAGAAGACACCGACAGAGCTTCTCGCCTTTGCTGAAGAACATGGCGTCGAGAACGCCAGCACGATGCGCAAACAAGAGCTGATGTTTGCGACGTTGAAGCAATTGGCGGCACAAGATATCGAGATCGTTGGACATGGAGTCGTAGAGGTCCTCCAGGACGGCTTCGGCTTTCTGCGTTCACCTGATGCCAACTATCTCCCCGGTCCCGACGACATCTATGTCTCACCATCACAGATCCGCCGCTTCGCGCTCCGCACTGGCGACACCGTCGAGGGCCACATCCGGTCTCCGAAGGATGGCGAGCGGTACTTTGCCCTCCTCAAAGTCAACAAGATCAACTTCGAAGACTCGGAAGCGGCGCGTCACAAGATTCACTTCGATAATCTGACGCCGCTCTATCCGACGGAGTGGCTCAAGCTCGAAATCGAGGATCCGACGATCAAGGATTTCTCGTCCCGTGTCATCGATATTGTCGCGCCGATCGGTAAGGGCCAGCGTGGCTTGATTGTTGCGCCACCGCGGACCGGTAAGACGGTCATGCTTCAGACGATCGCGCACTCGATCACCACCAACCATCCCGAGTGCTACCTGATTGTCCTGTTGATCGATGAGCGGCCGGAAGAAGTTACCGACATGCAGCGCTCGGTAAACGGCGAAGTGATTTCCTCGACGTTTGACGAGCCGCCGTCACGGCACGTGCAGGTTTCCGAGATGGTGATCGAAAAGGCGAAACGGTTGACCGAACACAAGCGGGACGTGGTGATCCTGCTCGACTCGATCACGCGTCTGGGCCGGGCCTACAACACGGTCGTGCCGTCGTCGGGCAAGGTGCTAACCGGTGGTGTTGACTCCAATGCGCTGCAACGGCCGAAGCGCTTCTTTGGCGCCGCGCGAAATGTCGAAGAAGGCGGCTCGTTGACGATTATCGCAACCGCATTGATCGAAACCGGCTCGCGTATGGACGAGGTGATCTTCGAGGAATTCAAAGGCACCGGTAACTCGGAAATCGTTCTCGATCGCAAGGTGTCTGACAAGCGTGTGTTCCCGGCAATCGACATTGCGAAGTCAGGTACGAGAAAAGAAGACTTGCTGATTTCACCGCAGGATCTCAAGAAGACATACGTCCTCCGGCGTATCCTCAATCCGATGGGGACGAATGACGCGATCGAGTTCCTGATCGACAAATTGCGTTCCACAAAAACGAATGGCGAGTTCTTCCAATCGATGAATACCTAAGAGATTAGGTATTCCTTAAAAATAGAATCTGAAACGTTTCACGTGAAACAGTCGATGCGTAATAGTTCTGAAACAAACGAGTTTGGCCAGCCGATTGGCTGGCCGATTTCAAATTGGTCCGGCGCGAAAAGACCGTCTGGGGAACCATTGCAAGGCACGTACTGCCGCCTCGAAAAATACGACGCAGCAGCTCACGGTTCCCAGGTCTTCGAAGCCGACCGCCTTGATCCAAGCGGCAAGAACTGGACCTATCTTCCTGTCGGTCCATTCCACAAAGAAGCCGATTATCTGGATTGGGCGGAAATGGCGACAAAAAGCGAAGACCCTTTCTTTTATGCCGTGATTGACGCTCGGAGCCAAAAGGCGATCGGGTCCGCGAGTTTGATGCGAATTCAGCCTAACAATGGCGTCATCGAAGTGGGTTACATCAATTACACGCCGGCACTCCAAAGAACGCCGGCTGCAACTGAAGCTATGTACCTTCTGATGCGGCATTGTTTCGAAGATCTCGGCTATCGCAGATACGAATGGAAATGCGATGCGCTGAACGCACCGTCGCGCAGTGCTGCTGAGCGCCTGGGATTTCAGTATGAAGGTTTGTTCCGCCAGGACCGGATGAATAAGGGCCGCAATCGAGACACGACCTGGTTCTCAATCGTCGACGGCGAATGGCCACTATGCAGAGATGCGCTCAAGACATGGTTGGCGGCGGCGAACTTCGATGACGAAGGTCGGCAGCGGGAGTCACTCCGCAGCATCCGCACGCGTCTCGCGCCTGCTGTCTGAGAACACCTCCTGCTCCCCGGCACCTGGCTTGTAGTAGAACGGGAACAGAAGCTGCTGCCAGTACGTCTTCGGGAAGTTCGGAACCTCGTCGATGCCCATGTCCTTTGAGGTGATCGGCCGAGGCGGCTCCGGCTGGAACGTTCCCAGCATGCGGTCCCAAACGGTGAAGAACAGCCCGAAATTGCAATCACCCTCCGTCCCCCAGTTGACGTGGTGATGGTGATGCAGTTCGCCGATCGAAAGCCAATTGCGGAATGGGCCGAGGACATAGCTGACGTTGGCATGTTGGATGATGAGCTGAACGGAGATTGCCAGCCCAAGCAGAATGGCAACCTCGGTGGGCATGCCAGCAATGACGAGAGGTGAGGTGCCCAAGGCAAGATCAATGGTCTGATGCAGCGGATGGCGCACGAGACCGTTAAAGCCGTAGAGACGCCCGACGCCGTGATGCACAGCATGCAGGCGCCATAGGAACGACCACCTGTGGCTCAGGTAATGGAGATAGGTCAGCGCAAAGTCCGCGAGAACAATCGCGAGAAGAAGTTGCGCAAGAACCGGCCAGGATGTGGGCCATATACCGATTGACGGCAGTAGGAATGTCACGACGGGGATCAGCAATATCGCGTTGATATTGGAGATCTCATACACCACGGCATGGAAGATGGTGGTTGTCTCGTCGTCGTGGCTCTGGTTCCACTCGGCGTGCCACGGAGAGATCCGCTCGGCAACGAAAGCGGTACCAATGGCAACCAGTAGAATGAGGCCGAGCCACAGATACGACCAGCCTGCCAGGACTGCGAATATACCAAGTCCGTTCAGGCCGATCAGCATAAACGGGACAAAGCCGAAACGAACGATCGAACGCAGCACGATGTGTCCTTCGCAATGGGCGTGAACCGTCTAGATTTCTCTGGGTCCGTGTAGGCAAAGCACGAGCAGTAAACCAATGCACTTCACATCTGACAACGGGTTAAGCCATAGCAGCCAAGCTGCTGACAACTCTGTACTTAACATTGTCGCAGATTTGAACGTGGGACGCCCGCTTATGGCTCCGATTGAGTATTGTCGTGGTTAAGACGATTTTTGCCTTATCGAGCGCGCCAGGCCGGGCGGCTATTGCTCTTGTCCGGGTTTCGGGTCCGTTTGCACATGATGCCGCGGCCGCCTTGGGCGCCGATTGTCTCACCCCTCGGCGGGCTGTGCTGAGACGACTCTCAGACCCTGAAACGGGACTGCCGATCGATGGCGCGCTCGTCCTTCGGTTTGATGCGCCATCGAGCGCCACGGGCGAACATATGGTCGAGTTTCACGTCCACGGCGGTCGTGCTGTGGTGAACGCCCTGTTGGACGCGCTCGGACGTCAGGCCGATTGCCGGCCGGCAGAAGCAGGAGAGTTCACGCAGCGGGCCTTCACGAACGGGAAACTGGATCTGACTGCGGCTGAGGGCCTGGCTGATCTCATCGACGCGGAAACTGCGCTACAGCGCGTACAGGCGCTGCAGCAGTACGATGGCGCCCTGTCACGAATTTACGAGGATTGGCGCGCGGCACTCCTTGAGGCGATGGCGCTGGTTGAGGCCAGTATCGACTTCTCAGACGAGTCGGATGTTGCCGAGTCTGCGGTGGCACAGGCCGGAGCGCGAGTCGAAGAACTGGCGGGTCAGATCGATCGACACCTCGCAGCGGCCAATCAGGGAGAGATTGTGCGGGATGGTTATCGCGTGGTCCTCGCGGGTGTTCCGAATGCCGGTAAATCCTCTCTTCTGAATGCGCTGGCTGCGCGCGACATCGCGATCGTATCGCCTGAGGCCGGAACGACGCGCGACCTCATTGAGGTGAAACTCGACCTTGGCGGCTTTCCTGTTGTCGTAACAGACACTGCAGGTTTGAGATCCGATGGCGGCGATGTCGAGCGAGAAGGCATCCGGCGTGCACGGGCGAGAATGACCGAGGCCAACCTCATCATTTGGCTTATCGACCCCTTCAATCCCGTCAGCCCAAATGGCCATTCTGTTGAATCCGAACAAACTCAACTTGAGAACCGTGAAACGTCGCCAGAGACAATAACGGTATTGAATAAGGTCGATGGAATCTCGGATCAGAAATTCAATTTGCCGAATTTTGATTTCGCGATTTCGGCCCGGACCGGAGCGGGACTAACTGAGCTAACCGAGCGCATTGTAGCTCACGCGCGCGCCGCACTCGATCGCGCGCCTTCTGGCGCTCCGCCGACCGCGCCGAGACATAGGGCGCATCTGTCTGCGGCACGCGCTCACATGCAGACGTTCCTGTCCGAGGATGAGGCCCTGACCGAGCTGCGCGCCGAAGACCTGCGCCTTGCGGCGACGGAGCTCGGCCGATTAACTGGACGGATTGATACCGAAGAAATTCTCGGCGGAATATTCGGCCGATTTTGTATTGGGAAGTAGAATGTCAATAATAATAAACGAAACGTTTCACGTGAAACATTATTTGATTCATATGCAACGAATCTCATTGATTCATATGCAACGAGTCAGCGAGTTTTGACCGGGGCCCGGTTGCCGCTTATATTTGCCTCATTCCTGAACTGAGAACGAGAACGGTGATGCAGGGCTGTCGGTACGACGTCATTGTAATCGGTGGTGGACACGCCGGTACGGAAGCCGCTTCGGCGGCAGCCCGGGCCGGCGCACGCACAGCTCTGGTGACACATGCGTTCAGTACGATCGGCGAGATGTCGTGCAATCCGGCGTTTGGCGGGCTGGGCAAGGGCCATCTCGTCCGCGAAATCGACGCGCTTGGCGGTTTGATGGCCCGCGCGGCCGACGCGGCAGGTATTCAGTTCCGGCTCCTGAACCGGTCGAAGGGGCCGGCTGTTCAGGGCCCGCGCGCGCAAGCCGATCGCAAGCTCTACCGGCAGGCGATGCAAGCGCTGATCGCTGACCATGCAGGTCTGACCGTTATTGAAGGTACGGCTGAGGACCTCGTCGTAACGGACGGCGTGGCGACTGGGGTCGAACTTGGCGATGGGACGACGATCCAGGCCGGGGCGATTGTTCTGACGACGGGTACGTTTCTACGGGGCATGATCCATATCGGCGATCAGCGGATCCCTGCAGGGCGAGTTGACGAGGCGCCGGTCGTTCGGCTTGCGGAGCGGCTCGAAGCGCTCGGCCTGCCCATGGGCCGGCTGAAGACCGGAACACCGGCGCGCCTGGTCGCCAGCAGCATCGATTGGTCTCAACTCAAAGTCCAACCGGGTGACGACCCGCCGGTGCCCTTTTCGTTCCTGACCGATCGCATCACGACACCGCAGGTGCCGTGCCATATCACGACGACGACACCGGAAACGCATCGCATCATTTGTGACAATATCGGTCGTTCCGCGATGTACTCCGGCCAGATATCTGGGGTGGGCCCGCGGTACTGTCCGTCAATTGAAGACAAGGTGGTTCGGTTTGCGGACCGCGATCACCACCAGATCTTCCTCGAACCGGAAGGTTTGGATGACGACACGATTTATCCGAACGGTGTCTCGACGTCGCTGCCAGAGGAGGTTCAGCACGCATTTCTGCGGACGATTCCGGGCCTGGAGGCTGTTGAGATCCGGCGGCCGGGCTATGCGATCGAGTATGATTTCGTCGATCCGCGCGCGCTCCTACCGACATTGGAGTTGCGCGCACTGCCGGGCCTGTACCTGGCAGGCCAGATCAACGGGACAACCGGCTATGAGGAGGCCGGCGCGCAGGGACTGGTCGCGGGTTTGAATGCAGCGCTTGCCACCGGACAGCGTCAGTCGTTCGTGTTGTCGCGCGCCGACGCCTACATCGGCGTCATGATCGATGACCTGGTGACCCGAGGGGTGAGTGAACCGTATCGTATGTTCACATCACGCGCCGAGTATCGCCTGAAGCTGCGTGCAGACAATGCAGATCAACGTCTAACGCCGATCGCACTGTCCCTCGGTTGCGTGGATGCTGAGCGTGAGGCGGCGTTTGCCGAAAAGTCCGGGCAGCTCGAAACGGCGCGTACCTTGTTGCACGCGAGATCGCTCACGCCGACCGAGGCCGTGCGGCATGGCTTTGCAATCAACCGCGATGGCCGGCGGCGCTCGGCTTTTGAGATGCTGGCCTATCCCGATGTCACGATCGCGCGGCTCGCGCAGGTCTGGCCGGAACTTGCTGACATTCCCCCGGCAATTGCAGCTCAGGCGAGTGTTGACGCCCGCTACGATCCCTATGTTCGGCGGCAGGAATCCGATGTTGCTCAATTGCGACAGGATGAGATGATTGTCATTCCACCGGACTGCGACTACGCCGCCATCGTTGGGCTCTCGAACGAGGTTCGTCAAAAGCTGTCAGTAGGCCAACCAACCACGCTCGCGCAGGCCGGCCGCATTGACGGCATGACGCCTGCGGCTCTCGTCTTGCTCGCGGCACATCTCAAGAAGCGCAAGCGGCAAAGATCGGCATGACGGCGGCCGAGAACCCGGCGTGGATTAGCTCGGCCGAGGACTTCCGAAATCGATTCACTGTTTCACGTGAAACGATTGATAAACTAGAGATTTATCACAGCCATCTGCTGCGGTGGCAGCCCGCGGTCAACTTGGTCGCCAAGCGCACGATCAACGACATCTGGCATCGGCATTTTGCGGATAGTGCGCAGCTTCTCGCGCTCTTGCCGCAGGGCGCGACACGTCTGGTCGATCTCGGGTCAGGCGGAGGGTTTCCGGGGCTGGTTCTCGCGATTCTGCTGGCCGACCGGCAGCCGAAAACAGTTCTTATCGAGAGCGATCAACGCAAGGCCGCGTTCCTGCGGGACGTCGCGCGCGTGGTGGAAATCGATGTGGTTGTTCTATCGACACGAATCGAAACCGATGCAAGTGTCGGCCACGTCGGCAAAGCAGATGTTGTGACTGCGCGTGCGCTTGCCCCGCTGGATCGGCTCTTCGAATTGGCGCACCCTTACTGCAGTTCGTCCACAGTTTGCGTGTTTCCTAAGGGTCGGGATGTTGCCAGAGAGCTGGAGACTGCTCGGCGAATATGGCATTTCGCAGTTGAGCTTGTGCCAAGCCTGACCGATGACGACGCGCGCATAGCGGTCGTCCGGACTCTGCAACGGACCGACGAGGGGTAGATCGCCATGGGTGGGACACCACGCGCAGAAGCATTACGCGTGATTACGATCGCCAACCAAAAGGGTGGCGTTGGAAAGACGACAACCGCCATAAACCTCGCGACGGCGCTTGCTGCCGTTGGTGAGCGCGTCATCATTATCGACAGCGACTCCCAGGGCAACGCAAGCACTGGCGTTGGCATTACGCTCGGCGAACGCGAGCTGACAACATACGATGTTCTTGCAGGCTCAGCGTCTCTGCTTCAGGCTATGCGGCCCACGCGTGTTCCTGATCTCTACATCGTTCCGGCAAACTCGGACCTGGTCGGATTTGAGGCTGACCACCTGACAGATCGCAATCGCGCATTTCGATTGCGTGATGCTCTATCGGAACTTCATGCCGTGCAGTCGCGGCTTGAGCCGGAAGAGCGCTTCTCTTACGTGCTCATCGACTGCCCACCGTCTTTGAACTTGCTGACATTGAACGCGATGGTTGCGTCGCACGCTGTCCTTGTTCCGGTCCAGTGCGAATTCTTCGCCCTGGAGGGAATCTCTCAGTTGAATGAGACAATCTCGGAGGTTCGCGCGGCGTTGAACCCCGACCTTGAGATTCAGGGCGTCGTGCTCACCATGCATGATGCGGCAACCAACCTGACGAAGGAAGTTGAGGCGGAGGTCCGCGGTGTATTCGGCAACAAGGTCTACAAGACCGTGATCCCGCGGAATATCCGGGTCGCGGAGGCACCGTCTCACGGCCAGCCGATCTTGCTTTACGATTACGGCTGCAAGGGATCCCAGGCCTATGTCCGCCTGGCGACGGAGATTATCGAGCGGGAGAGTAATCAGGCTGCTGCGTAAGTTTGCCGCATCAAGTCTGGGGCGGACTCGGCGGCGCGTGGGGCCGCTGAGCTGGGTCCGTGGAATTTGAAGAGGGGGAGTTGAGGTGAGCATGCCGGCACCAGCGCAAAAGACCCGATTGGGGCGGGGTCTTGCATCATTGATCGGCGAGCCCCAACAGGCTGGAAAACGTTCGCCTCTCCCGCCGGAGGGCACGCAGCGGGTCATTCCGATTGACCAG
The DNA here is from genome assembly GCA_039039985.1 of Pseudomonadota bacterium. Lineage (GTDB taxonomy): Bacteria > Pseudomonadota > Alphaproteobacteria > Rhizobiales > Hyphomicrobiaceae > JBCBWG01. The sequence goes on from JBCCOV010000016.1 coordinate 17,305, forward strand.
ATCCGGCCGGGATCGCTCAACCCTCGGAAAGACTTCCACAAGACCGACCTTGAGGAATTGGCGGATTCCATTCAGCGCAATGGGCTCGTTCAGCCGATCATTGTGCGTGCCGCAAGCGATGGCGAGCCGGGGTACGAAATCGTAGCCGGTGAGCGCCGTTGGCGCGCTGCGCAAAAGGCTGGCCTGCACATGGTGCCGGCAATCATTCGAATGCTTGATGACCAGCAAGCGCTTGAGCTTGCGATTATCGAGAATGTCCAGCGCACGGATCTCAACGCCATTGAGGAAGCCGGCGGCTACCGTGAGCTGATGGAGAAGTTCGGCTACACGCAGGACAAGCTTGCCGAAGTCATTGGCAAGAGCCGCAGCCATCTGGCGAACACGTTGCGCCTCCTGAAACTGCCAGATCCCGTGCAGAACATGGTGAAGTCGGGCCGCCTGACACCAGGCCATGCTCGCGCACTCGTTGGCCGCGAGGATGCTGAAGAGTTGGCGACTCGGATTGTGGAAAGCGATCTCAACGTCCGCGAAGTTGAGGCGTTGGTCCAGTCTGCTGATGCAGTCGACGAAGCCGCGCAGTTACGCCCTGTTCGCGAAAAGGACCCTGATACGCGCGCATTTGAACGCAGGCTGACGGATGCGTTGGGGCTCAAAGTCGAGGTGAAGCGCGGATCCGGCGAGAGCGGTACGCTGACCATCAAATACGGCAACTATGAGCAGCTTGATTACCTCAAGGTCCGGCTTGTTGGTGACTCGGACTGATCCCAGATCCGCCCGCCTGACGCGCTTATGACACCGTAGCGCCGCAGCGGCGCACGTTTGCGCTTGAGCCATTCGCGCTGTGCGCATCTGCGAGCGCCCCAATTCTTCATTGCCCCACCGCGATGAGCAGCGCTACCTTGTCTCAGTACGACTGTGGGACAAGGAGTCCGCGCGCATGACGTATAATGTCCTGCAGGAACTCGTCGAGACGATACACGAGCGCCGCGCTGCTGCGACAGGAACCTCATATACAAAGCAGCTGATCGAGAAGGGCACGTTAAAGTGTGCTAAGAAGGTCGGCGAGGAAGCTGTTGAAGTTGCGCTCGCTGCCGTGGCGGAAGATGACGATGCAGTGGCTGGAGAAGCAGCCGATTTGATCTACCATCTCCTGGTGCTGCTCGAAGCGCGCGATATTCCGTTTGACGCAGTCCTGACCAAGCTCGCCGATCGCAAGGGGCGGTCGGGCATCGCTGAGAAAGCCTCACGATCGACAGCGCCGGCAGACTAGATCATGTCCGCCATAGGTGGACTTAATTCGCCGGCCCACACCCCGTATTCGATTCAACTTAACTGGCCGGGAAGATCGAAAGACTGGGGTGTGGGATGGTTCCCGTGAGATTTGACAGCATCTGACAGCCTCTAAAACCCATGCCGAGAGATATGACGGAAAGCGACAGGTCACAGAATGGTATCGGGCTGAAGTTCTCGCCGTATCGAACATTCTCACGTGTGGAATGGGCCAAGTTGCGTGCGGACACGCCAATGACCTTGGTGCCGCGCGAAGTCGAGCGGATGTCGGGCCTGATCGAGGACTTGTCGATTTCCGAGGTCGAAGAGGTCTATTTGCCGCTGTCACGGCTGCTCAATCTCTATGTCGCTGCATCTCAAGAATTGCACACTGTCTCGTCACGCTTTCTCGGCGTAACGGCCCGCAAAAGCCCCTTTATTATCGGGATTGCCGGTTCGGTGGCTGTTGGGAAAAGTACCACAGCGCGTGTGCTGCGGGCGTTACTGGCCCGCTGGCCGGATCATCCGCGCGTCGACCTCGTCACGACCGATGGCTTCCTGTATCCCAATGCCGAGCTTGAACGGCGGGGCATAATGCACCGTAAGGGGTTTCCGGAGAGCTTTCGGACGGGAGACCTCTTAAACCTTCTTGCGACTGTAAAGTCGGGTAGTGGGACGGCGAAGGCCCCGAGATACTCGCACTTTCATTATGATGTCCTGCCCGATGACTACACGGTCATCGAACGGCCAGACATTCTGATTGTCGAAGGATTGAATGTTCTGCAACCGGCAAGACTGCCCAAAGATGGAGAGGCCATACCTTACGTCTCGGATTTCTTCGATTTCTCGATTTTTTTGGATGCAGAAACCAGCGTTATCGAAAAATGGTACCTGACGCGGTTCTTAAAACTCCGCGAAACGGCATTCCGCGACCCGGCGGCCTATTTTCATAGATATTCGACGCTTTCGGATGAGGAAGCGCGTGCCAGAGCGTTGGAGATTTGGCGCACAATCAACAGGGTGAACTTGGTGGAGAATATACTGCCGACCCGGCAGCGTGCCCGGCTCATTCTCAGCAAAGGCCGTGACCACTCGATTGAGCAGGTCCACCTACGCAAACTCTGATGCGTGTCGCTCTAGTTTGCTTTCGCTCACGGGCTGTTCCGGCCTTCGGCCAGGCCCCTCCGCGGGGGCGGCGCAACGCGGCGGGCCGCATTCGCGGCCTGGAACGGAACCAGACGGCTAACCCGCGCTCAAGTAGCGAGCGCTTGTCGCGAGCGGTAGCGCACGTCAGGACTCGCTCGAGCCGCGAGCCTGCGAGCGTGCGAACAGCGCAATGAAAGACGTGAAGCTGATTCGGCGCGACAAGCTTTGGTAGCTCACGCCGGTGAGATCGATATGAGTGCAATCATCCAGGCATAAAAAGAGCCACCCAAGAGGGTGGCTCTGAGTTTGCTCTAAGGGACGTCACATCACTGACTAACGCTGGGATTCAAGCCACATCTCCACATATGCGCGGGTAACTCATCGAGCGCGTCGCGAAACAACTGCTACAAACGCCAACTCTGCGAGATTGCACAACGTACAGCACTGGAATCTGTTCGCCTTTGGCGAACGTGCATCGCCGGTCCACACCCCACATTCGATTCAACTTGCCCGGCAACTCAACAGGACGACTTTGTGGGTGGCCGGCCAGGATGACCTAAAGGAATGGGTGTGGGATGATTCCAGCGAAACCTGAACTGCACTAACGGTTCGACGCTACGCCAACATGAGACCGCCGCTCGACCACAAGCGTTCGCATGACCAACTCAGACAGCAGCACCTGCTGCTGCCACCAAACATTGAGCCACGGGTTCTGACTCCAGCCGCGAAGGAGTTCCGCCTGCTGTGTGGCAAAGACATTCATCATCGTCGCTCCAGCAGATATCAGAGCGAACGCAGGCTCCGGTGAGGCTGTCACGTCCTCCAGCGACACGGTCTGTGGCTTACGGCGCGGCACAGCGTTGGCTGGCGGCTCTGTGTTTGATCTCTCGCTCTTCCGAATGTCGTCTCGCGGTCCGGTGAGCGGGGCGGCCGCTAGCGATGGCGCATGATCCCGCCGCATCTTGGTGCCGGTCTTGGCACAGTCATCGTCATCATCGCCGTCTGATGGTGTGCGCGCATTAAATTTATCGCGCAGTCGTCGAATAATCGATGGGTTGCTGACCCCAAGCGCCTTGATTGCCGTTGTCGGACGCATTTCCGGATTATCAGCGATCATATTTGCAATTGCGCCCATCCAGGCGCTGTCATCAATGCCGGAGCCCTTTGGGCGGCCACGTGAAGTCGTCGTCCCAGCCATTGTTTTAGCCTGCGTCGATTTTGTTGATTGGATGAAATCTCATTTCGTCTGTTATTATGTTTTGAATTTGAGAAAACCAGGGAAAAATAACGAATTTGATTTGAGAGTTTAGTGTTGCATTGAAAATCGATGCTGGGCAGCAACAAAAAATAGAATGCAATCAAGATTTATGAACTTCAGTTAGGCGAGAGTTGTGACAAGTCGACTGGTCACTAAAAGCTATGGTGGTGCAACCTTGGCTGCACCTTACCATAGCGTTTCACGTGAAACATGTAAGTAGATATTTCAAAGACGTTTTTTTGATCAAATCTCGATGCCTGCCTTATGGGCAAGTTGTTTGAGATTTGTCTCCGGCCTGGCGCCGTAATGGGAAATCACTTCTGCTGCTGCTAGGCTCCCGAGCCGGCCACAAGTTGTAATCGATTGATTTCGGGAAAGCCCGATAAGAACGCCTGAGGCATAAAGATCTCCAGCGCCGGTGGCGTCGACGACGGTCACGCCCGGTTCCGCCGGAATGTCGACAACGTCGGCATTGAACTTCAATCGAGATCCTTTCTCGCTCCGCGTCGCAGCCAGCGTGGAAACAAGGTTTGCGCACCTTTCAAACGCGGTTTCAAAATCGTCGACTTGAAAGAGCGACAGGATCTCACTCTCATTGGCAAACAGAATGTCGATATCGGTCTCAATAATCTGGCGAAAAGCATCACGGTGGCGATCGACGCAGAATCCGTCCGAAAGCGTTAGCGCCACGCGCCCGCGTGCGGCGCGGGTAGCACGCGCGGCCTGGTAAAAGGCAGTCTTTGCGTCGTCTCGATCGAACAGGTAACCTTCAAGATAGACAATGCGCCCGTTCTCAAGCGTGTCTCGGTCGAGATCGGCGGCTTCCAGGTATGGGCTGATACCGAGAAAGGTATTCATTGTGCGTTCGCCGTCGGGCGTAACGAGAATCAGAGAACGCGCCGTTGGCTCCAGACCGCTTGTGTTTGGTGCAGTCGCAAACCGAACACCGGCCGCTTCAAGATCGTGCCGAAAGATCCGGCCGAAATCATCGCCTGCAACTTTGCCGATAAAAGCAGCGTCACCACCGAACGACGCGATCCCTGCAATCGTGTTCGCAGCTGACCCGCCTGAGATCTCAATCGCCGGGCCCATTGCGTCATACAGGGCATCCGCTGTCGGGCGGTCGATCAGCCGCATATGTCCTTTGGGCGCATTGTGAGCGGTTAGGAAGTCGTCATCGCACCGGCTGATGATATCAACGATGGCGTTGCCTACGCCCACAACGTCGAATGCGGCATTGGTCATACTTTGCTTTCCTCAGGCGAATTTCAGATCTCGCATGGGATGCATTGGCGCATCCCCGCATGATCATACCTGATAGACGCAAGCGCGGGCGAACGCGATGCCGGGCCGGACAACTGCCATGAGGTGTTGCGTGATCGCGAACGGTTACAACGTGTGTGACGGACGCGGCCTACAGGACATTTTGAGATTGATCAGAGATGGAACTCTTCTTCTCGTATACGACGGGCGCTTTGTTTTCAGCTCGCGCCTTCACCTGGTTGTGAGCCCTTTGCAGGGCCGCAAACGCGCAGTTGAGCGCGCGTGCACGCTCCTCAATGTAGATTGCAATCTCGTCGGGAAGATCGACGCTGGCATAACGGTCCGGATGATATGTGGCCGACTGGGCGCGGTAGGCATTTTGGACCTCGTCCCAAGATGAATCGGGCTTCACATTCAGGACTTTGTAGGGGTCGAACGCACCCGTGGCCGCCATATGCGCTGGCAGTTTTGGCGCACCGCTGAGGAGCTTGACCGCAGCAATTGATGTGCGCGCAATGAACTCCGGATCCCCGCCGAATGGTCGGAATTCCATAAAGTGATCGGTTCCGTTCAACAGGTCGAACAGCCGCTTGCTGGTTGGCAGTGAAAAGCACCCGATCGCGGATCGGCCGTCGTCGAACGTGATTTCAGCGGTCACCAGGGCGCTGCGGCCCGCATTTCCAGAATCAACCTGATTGCGCTCGAACATGACGAACTCCAGTCCCTGAATGGCACCCAAATCGGCTTTGGCTCGAGCTGAGCAAGAATCGTGCACACATGTCGTCGCAGGCGTCGTTTGATGCAGATCGGTGGCTGGTCCCCGCCGCCGCGTCGTGCTAAGCGCCGGCAACAATTCCCGACAACGACGGCATTTGGGACGCTGAGATGGATCTTCGCAACATCGCCATCATCGCGCACGTCGACCATGGAAAAACCACCCTGGTCGACGAGCTGCTCAAACAGTCTGGCGCTTTTCGAGACAATCAGCGGGTTGCTGAGCGTGCGATGGACTCCAACGAACTCGAGCGTGAGCGCGGGATCACGATCCTGGCAAAGTGCACGTCTCTGGTCTGGAACCACACCCGCATTAACATTGTCGACACACCGGGGCACGCCGACTTCGGCGGCGAGGTGGAACGCATCCTGAACATGGTTGACGGGGTGATCGTCCTGGTCGACGCGTCAGAAGGCCCGCTGCCGCAAACCAAGTTTGTGCTCTCAAAGGCCCTGAAGTTGGGCATGCGCCCGATCGTCGCGATTAACAAGATCGACCGACCGGACGAGCGCCATCAGGATGTTCTAAACGAGGTGTTCGACTTAATCGCGAATCTGGACGCGACCGACGAGCAGCTCGACTTTCCAACACTGTTTGGTTCCGGCCGTGACGGGTGGATGGCGGACGACCCTGCCGGGCCGAAAGACGACCTCAAGCCGCTGTTTGACCTGATCCTTCGGCATGTCCCGGCCCCGCACGTGGAAGACGGGCCGTTCCGGATGTTGGCGACCACGTTGGAGGCCGACCCGTTCATGGGCCGGATCCTCACCGGCCGAATCTCATCTGGTTCGGTCAAGGCGGGCCAGACGATCAAGTGCATTCGCCACAGCGGTGAAATCATCGAAACCACACGGGTGACCAAGGTCCTGGCGTTCCGCGGCCTGGAGCGACAGCCGATTGACGTCGGCGAAGCCGGCGACATTGTTGCCATTGCCGGCGTCACCGATACGACCGTCGCCGATACGCTGTGCGATCCCACAATAGACATTCCGCTGCCGGCGCAGCCGATCGATCCGCCGACGCTGGCCATGCTGTTCCGGATCAACGATGGTCCGTTCGCTGGACGGGAAGGCGACAAGGTGCAGTCGCGGGTGATTCGTGATCGGTTGCTGAAGGAAGCTGAGCGCAACATCGCGATTCGGGTCTCGGAGACGGATGACAAGGACGCATTTGAAGTTGCCGGCCGCGGCGAGCTGCAACTCGGCATCCTTATCGAGACCATGCGACGCGAAGGCTTCGAGCTGACGGTTTCACGGCCGCGCGTCGTATTCAAACAAGATCCGGAAACCGGTCAGCGTCTTGAGCCGATCGAGGAAGTGATTGTCGACGTTGATGAAGAGCACTCCGGCGCCGTCGTCCAAAAGCTGTCCGAACGCCGCGGCGACCTTCTGGAAATGCGACCGTCCGGCGGTGGCCGCCAGCGCTGCGTATTCCTTGTCCCGACCCGCGGGCTCATCGGCTATCAGAGCGAGCTTCTGACGGACACGCGCGGTACGGCGATCATGAACCGGCTGTTTCACGCCTACGTCGCGTACAAGGGCGAGATTATCGGGCGCCACAACGGCGTCCTGATCGCCAACGGCATCGGAGAAGCGACCGCCTATTCGCTGTTCTACCTCCAGGATCGCGGGCCGATCATGATCACACCGCAGACCAAGGTGTACGAGGGTATGATTGTCGGGCAGCACAATCGCGACAACGACCTCGTTGTGAACGTGATTGAGAACAAGAAGCTGACCAACATCCGAGCCGCCGGCAAAGACGATGCACTGGCATTGATTCCGCCGATGCGGCTCTCGCTCGAACGGGCGATGTCGTACATCCAGGATGACGAACTGGTCGAAGTCACACCGGAATCGATCCGCCTCCGCAAGCGCTGGCTGGACCCCAACGAACGAAAGAAAAAAGAACGTGCCGCTGCCGCGGTGGGGTGAAGATTGAAATGCTGAACTTAATCCGTCGGGCTTGTGAGTGCCGGGCCTAGCGCATGTTTCGAATCGCGCGCAGGATGTCGGCTCAAGACTGTTGTCGTCACAAAGCCCACAGGTTCACTTCGGATCATGTCACGCGACCAATCGAACGACAGCGGTCTCCCAGCACTTGCCAGTACCTCCGAATTCGACGCCGCGCTTGATTTCGTGAGGACGTGCGACGGGCACTTGTTCGTCACTGGCCGCGCCGGGACGGGCAAGTCCACATTGCTACGATTGCTCCGTGATGAGCTGTCGGAGGATGCCGTCGTTGTCGCACCAACAGGGCTGGCAGCAATCAATGTCGGCGGCCAGACCATTCATTCGTTCTTCGGTCTCCCGCCGCGCCTGATTCAGGTCGGTGACATCAAACGCAGTCGCTATGGTCGCGTCATGCGCAAGCTGAGTACGGTGATCATCGATGAGGTCTCGATGGTCCGCTCGGACATGATGTGGGCCATTGACCAGTCACTGCGGATGAATCGGGGCCGGCCGCGTGAGCCGTTTGGCGGTGCGCGTTTGTTGCTGTTTGGCGACCTTCACCAGCTGCCTCCCGTGATTCGCGATGTGGAAGAGGCAACACACCTCGAAGACACCTACGGCGGGCCATTCTTTTTCGATATTTCGGCGCTGCAGGAAGGCGTTGGTACGCAGTTGCTGGAACTGTCACATGTGTTCCGCCAAACCGACGAAACGCTTGTGTCGGTTCTTGACCGCATTCGCGACGGCTCGGCCGACGAAGACGATCTGGAGTTGCTGAACGCCAGGGTCTCACCTATCCGGACATTGTCCGAAGGCCTGTCGTTTGTGATCCTCACGCCAACCAACGAGGCGGCGAACCGAATCAACCGGGCCTACCTCGACGCGCTTCCCGGCGCGACCTATCGCTTTGAGGCCGGTGTGTCTGGTGAGTTCAATCCGCGTGCACAACCAACCGAAGCCGAGCTGTTTCTCAAGGAAGGCGCGCGCGTCATCATGTTGCGCAACGACCCCGATCGACGCTGGGTGAATGGGACAATCGCAACCGTCTCCGAACTGACCGAAGATCGCATCTGGGTCGACGTGAACGGCGTTCGATCCGAAGTTGAGCCAGTGGCCTGGGAGAACCGGCGCTACGCGTTCGAGCAGGAGAGCGGCAAGATCACGGAAAGCGTCGCCGGCACGTTTAAGCAGTTCCCACTGCGCTTGGCGTGGGCGATGACGATTCATAAGAGTCAGGGCCTGACGCTGGACCAGGTTTATATCGACCTTGGCCGGGGCACCTTCGCGCACGGCCAAGCGTATGTTGCCCTGTCGCGCTGCCGCTCCTTGGACGGACTTGTTCTCGCGAGGCCTCTACAACCGCGCGATGTGTTATTTGACCCGCGTGCAACAGGTTACCGCAGTGCGTTCACGAAATTGTGATCAAACAACAACTCCATTGTGCAGTGCGGCAAGTCATTGAAATAAAAAACATAAATGGATAATTCGCCGAATAATTTCGCAGTTGCACACTTCGGATCTGCCAAAATTTGCGGCAGTTGTTGCGCTGCACAACGAGATGAGCTAGATACGTGCTGCACAGCGACATTGTGATTTTGCAGCGCACACTTCAGCCGCTGGACCCGCAGATCGTTCGCAGACAATTCGAAGCGTCACTGACTGAGAAGGTATTGAGCCATGAACAACATGAACGAGCAGTTCGCCCGCCAAGCCCAAGAGATGTTCAACATGGGCAAGAACGTCCAAATCCCTGAGAACATGCAACAGCTCGCCGAAGACAGCGTTCAGAAGACCCGCGAGAGCTACCAGCGCTTCAATGACGCCGCAAAGGACAGCGTCAAGGTCTTCGAGGAAATGATGCTGGCCAGCCACGCCGGTGTTAAGGCCATCAGCGAGAAGATGATTCACAACTCCTCAGTCAACACGGAAGCTGCTTTTGACGCTGCGACGGCGATCGCGCGTGCGAAGTCAGTTCCTGAGGCGGCGCGCCTGCAGGCTGATTTCATGCAGCAGCAGGCCGCGGTTGCCAGCGCACAAGCGAAAGAGCTGTTCGAGCTGTCTGCGAAAGTGACGCAGCAGACTTTTGAGTCGATCAACCAGGCGACAACGAAGTCATTCGAGCAGTTCAAGAAGTCGTAAGTGACGGATAGCGGCACACCCGCCGTGTCGGACAGCAATCAGATCGGCGTCGCACATCGCGTGCGGCGCCGTTTTTGTGCCAGGGCGTCTTTGTGCCGGAGGGCGCCTTTGTGTGAGGCCGTCTCTCGGTCAGTGCATGCTTCCGGCATCATAAGACGACATCACCAACGTTACGGCGCGGTTGGCGACGATTAAGCAGTTTGGACTTGGGGCGGAAAGGCTCTAGCCGAGATGCAGACGTTGGCTATAGTGATCTCATGCTCTGGTCCCGCACAGATGTCCGAGTTCGCCGCGCACGTATGATGGATGCGCAAAGCCTGTCCGATGTCCACGGACGGTCGTGGTTGAGCGCCTACAGGGGTATCATTCCCCACGCGCAACTTAAGTCGCTGATTGATCGCCGCACGGCCGCCTGGTGGCGCGGCGCGATACGGTCGCGCGACACGGTGATGGTTCTTGAAGTGGCCGGGGAAGTTGTTGGGTACGCAACCTGTGGGCCGTCGCGGACCAATCGCCGGTTCGAGGGTGAAATCTACGAACTGTACGTCGATCCCAACTATCAAGGGCTCGGGTTTGGTGAATATCTGTTCGAGGGATGCCGTGCCGTTCTAGATGAACGATGCCATCGCGGTCTGATTGTCTGGGTTCTGTCGGACAACCATCCGGCGCGCAGGTTTTACGAGGCGCGCGGCGGCCGTGCGATCGCGGAAATGGATGAGCGGCTCGGTACGGTTTCGTTGAGCAAGCGCGCCTATACGTGGGACTAGGGTCTTCAAACTGAATTCCTGAAGCATCCCACGCGCCAACCGGAGGTGGACTGGCTCTCGATTTTTGCCGGTCGCGCGCGATAAACGCTTGCCAATCGCAACGAGACACGATCTTAGGCAGGTCAACAATGCCCGCTTGGTGATCCGGGCTGCCGGACGTCCGTTAGCGACTCCGAGCATCTGCTTATACATCTACGCGCCACGGAGGGCTGCCGCATGCGCCTCGACGCAATTGCCATTGGTGATAATCCGCCCGACGACATCAATGTCGTTGTCGAGGTTCCCGTCGGGGGTGAGCCGATCAAGTATGAACTCGACAAAGCATCAGGCACCTTGTTCGTGGACCGGTTCCTCTACACTCCGATGCGTTATCCCGGGAACTACGGGTTTGTTCCACATACGCTCGCGGCCGACGACGATCCGATCGACGTTCTGGTTTGCAACACGCGGGCGATCGCTCCCGGTGCCGTCATCAACTGTCGTCCTGTCGGCGTCCTGATGATGGAGGATGATGGCGGTGGTGACGAAAAGCTGATCGCAGTGCCCAGCACAAGACTGACCAAGCGCTATGATTCGGTCTCAACCTACAGCGATCTGCCGCAGATTACGCTCGACCAGATCCGGCACTTTTTTGAACACTACAAGGACCTTGAGCCCGGAAAGTGGGTGAAAATCGAAGGATTTCAGGGCGCAGATCACGCCAAGCGCCTGATTTCAGAGTCAATCGATCGCGCTCAAAGCCAAGGTTGACCCGCGTCACCATCATCAGCACGCTGCCACGGGCGGCAGACGTGACATCGGGACAGACGACATGAAAGTCGGGATCATCGGGGCTGGTGGCCGTATGGGTCGTGCATTGACTCTTGCAGTGCTTGACCATCCGCAAACTGAGATATCTGGGGGGATCGAGCCGACGGGGTCTCCCTTTATCGGGCAGGACATTGGCCCCCTGGCCGGCGCTCATCCAACAAACGTGCTTGTTTCGACGGATGTTGAACGGCTGATCACCGACAGCGACGCTATCGCGGATTTCACCCGGCCCGAGGTCAGTGTCGACGTGGCACGTTTGGTTGCAGTTGCCGGAAAGATCCATGTTCTGGGAACCACGGGGTTCTCGCAGGACGACGATTTGGCGATCGCAGATGCCGCAGAGTCGGGGGCAGTCATCGTCAAGGCCGGGAACATGAGCTTGGGCGTCAACTTGCTCGTCGCCCTGACAAAGCGTGTTGCGGCTGCGCTGGATGAGGACTTCGACATTGAGATTGTCGAAATGCACCATCGCCATAAGGTTGACGCGCCTTCCGGAACAGCTCTGATGCTGGGCGACGCCGCCGCGGCTGGCAGAGCCGTCAATTTGCAAGACACCGCTGTGCGCGTGCGCGACGGCCATACCGGTGAACGGCGCCGGGGCGACATCGGGTTTGCAACATTGCGCGGGGGATCGGTTGTCGGCGAACACTCCGTTATCTTTGCCGGCGCAGGCGAACGGGTTGAACTCACACACGTCGCAACCGATCGGGCACTGTTTGCCAACGGTGCGTTGAAAGCCGCACTGTGGGCTCAGGGCAAACCGCCGGGCCTTTACTCCATGATGGACGTCTTGGGGCTTGACTGAGCTGCGGCACGACCGAGTGCAGCGCCGCCGTCCGCTGCCGCGCGCTTTCGAAACTGGCAGCGGACTTGAGCGTCAGGACTTTGGGACTTTAGGGCTTTATGTAGGTGTAACCCTGCATTTGTAGGCGAGACAACTCAGCAACGCCCGACGGGACGATATCGTCCTCGAAGACCTCAAAGAGATCGTCTTCATAGCTGATCTTCCGGCCATTCAGGGTGTTGTTGCAGACATGGAAACTGACGTTCTGCGTCTTAAGGCTGGTCACGGCGGATTGAAGTTTGACGTCATCGACCGCGGTTTTCAGCAACAAGACGCCGTTGCCGTGCAAGACCACTTTGACTTCCAGGTTATCCGCACCAACGGCGTTGATGTGGTTTTGAATGTTTCGCATGGCGCCGCGGTAACGCTTGGCGCCATCCCCGCCGTCGTAGTTGATGTGGTAGACGACCTTTTGCTTGCCGTAGCGGCCTTCGGCTTGAGCGCCACCCGCCATCGCTGCAACAGCGAAGAGCGCAGCCATAGTCAACGTCCAGATCTTGAGCATTTCCATCTCCATACGTGAGCTTTCCTCTGGAGAAAGCATGTTGGTCGCGCGACGCGACGCAGAACCGCTAGACTATCAAATGGGTTTCGGCCTTCGGAGGCTTGTCTGCGCAAATCTCACGCAGCGCCCGAAAATCGGTTCTAATTATTCGCCGACCAGAGTACGGAATGCTCCATCAATGCAGTAGCGGTCGCGCCCGATGCACGGAACCCGCACTTGCGCGCACGCGCCGCCCGCGATAGCTCTGCCGGCGAAACAAACGCCCTGAGGATCGACACCATGACGACTTTTCTACTGCTTATGCTTCCCGGCGACGGCATCGGGGTGGAGGCGATGGCGGAAGTCGATCGGGTCCTCGCGTTCTTCAACCAAAAGTCAAACGCGGCGACATTCGAGTCCGAGACGGAGCTGGTCGGCGGTTGCGCGATCGACGCGCACGGCGTTCCAATCACTGATGAGGCGATGGCAAAGGCGCATGCCGCTGATGCCGTCATGCTGGGTGCCGTTGGTGGCCCGAAGTGGAATGATGTTCCGTTCGATGTCCGTCCCGAAGCCGGGCTGCTGCGGCTGCGCAAGGAGCTGGATCTGTTTGCCAACCTGCGGCCGGCCATTTGCTATCCCGCTCTGGCCGAAGCCTCGTCGCTGCGCCGCGAGATTGTTGAAGGTCTCGACATTCTTATTCTCCGCGAACTCACTGGTGGCACCTATTTTGGTGAGCCGAAGGAGCTGGTTACGCTGGAAAACGGAGAAAAACGCGCCGTCGATACAACGCTTTATACCACCAGCGAAATCGAACGCATTGTCAAAGTCGGGTGTAATCTCGCGCGCAAGCGGCGGAAACTGTTGCACTCGGCTGAGAAGCGCAATGTTATGAAGACCGGCGTGCTATGGCATGAAGTTGCCACGGCGGTTCACGCATCGTACGCCCCGGATATCGAGCTGCAGCATATCCTGGCGGACAACTGTGCGATGCAGCTGGTGCGCAACCCGAAGCAGTTTGACGTCATCGTTTGCGACAACCTGTTCGGCGATATGCTGTCGGACGCGGCAGCCATGCTGACGGGCTCGCTCGGGATGTTGCCATCGGCTGCGCTTGGTGCGCCCGATCCGTCGACGGGGCGACCAAACGCCATGTACGAGCCGGTTCATGGCAGCGCGCCCGACATTGCGGGTCAAAACAAGGCCAATCCGATTGCAACGATTGCGTCATTTGGGATGGCCCTGCGGTATTCGTTCGACATGGACAAGGAAGCGGACCTTCTGGACGCGTCGATTGCGAATGTGCTCGGCCAGGGATTCCGGACCGGCGACATCATGCAACCCAACATGCGCGAAGTCTCGACCAGTGACATGGGCAAGGCGATTGTGGACGAACTCACGCGTCTTGCCGGAGCATGACGTCATCAGCGCCGTGCTACGCGCCATCAACTCAGCGCTACTGCTCTGTGGTCGGCCAGCGCCGCGCGCTTTCGTAGAGAGACAGCGCGGCATTCAGCTGGTGCAACAGTTTTTGGTTCTCTCGTGCCACCGTTTCCAACGCTGGCCGTGTTGGAATACCCGTGCCTTCCGGAAGCGCGAACGCAGGTTTTAACGAGATCCAGATCTTGCGTACGCTCTGGGCCTGAACCTGGATTCGCGACCGCGCGAGCTCGGGCATATTGAGTTCCGCAAGGTCCTGTTCCAGGCTGGCTTGGGCGCTCTCGAACAGCGCGATTGTTCCCGCCAAAAGCGCACGCGAGCGATCGGGTTCAAAGCCATCTGCGATCAGGCACAGCTCCTTGCCCATTTTCTGAGCCAGCATGCGTTGACGACTCGCGACGTAGATTGCGGACAGGAGCGCCGGGGGCTGGCCCGAAGGCGTATATTTTGCCTCCAGCGTTCCAAAAGCCGTGCGCATGGCGTGGAGCAGGTGCACGTTGTCCGCATAGATGTTGATCAGTGCAGACCGGTCGATTTCGTCGTCCTCTGGGGTGGTCAGTACGGTCTCGACGGCCGTCTTCGTACGATCCCAGACAGCTTGAACGTCGGCCAGTTTGAGGACAACGTCAAAGCTCTGCTCGGGCTCGATCCCAAGGCTTTTCGAGCCGCTCACGAGAATGCCGACTGTCAGGTCGATCAGGCGCGCTAAGGTTCGGATCTGCGCGAGATGGGATCCACGATTGATACCGCGTGCGGCAAAACACGCGGCCTTTGCCAGGCGCTGGGAATAGAGCGCCTGACGTCGCGCAAGATTGATCTTGCGCTCGTGCTGGCCGATCTTGGCTGTCAGTGGTGTCTGTGCTGCAGCCTCGATTGCACCGACCGCTGCGAGAAGGGAAAGCCAGAAGATTATTACGCACGCCCGCATGACTCAGTCCCAATTGATACGTCCAGTATCGAAACGTCTGAATTGCGAGTCCGAGCGCCACTCACGGACTCCGAGTTGGCAGAGCATCAACGCAAAGCAAACGCTGCTGCGTCCCAAAACCACTGAAAAGGTTGGACTACAGTCATGCAAATGAATTTAATCCTGGGGGAGTAGATGGGTCAGGTCTTTGACTGGTCTGATGGGGTCTTTAGCGAGCTGAAGCAGCGCGATTTCGCGACAGTTTGCACGGTGCCGGACGGTGGTTTGACGCAGCTGCTCAAGCGGGTTTCCGATGATTCGGACATGCAACTGGTGACTCTGTCTACCGAGGAAGAGGGCATGGGCGTCGTCACGGGACAATGGCTTGGCGGTCAGCGCTCTTTGCTCGCGATCCAGTCGTCCGGCGTTGGAAACTGCATCAACGCGCTTGGATTTCCGGCGATCATGCGCGCGCCTTGTCCGATGTTGGTGACGATGCGCGGCGTGTGGGGTGAATTCAATCCATGGCAGGTTCAGATGGGCATGGCCACGCAGCAGGTTCTTGAGGCCGTGGGCGTTAAGTGTTTCCCGGTCGATCAGCCTGAGGACGTTCGGGCGACCTTCGTCGGGGCGGTCGACCTGGCACTCCACGGTGGATTTTCGACCGCGGTGCTGATTTCGCAGCGCGTCATTGGCGCGAAGGGCTTTGGCCAGGACTGATTCACGAGACAGGCGACATGACACAGGCTTCCTTTTCAAACCGACTGCAGCGCCGTCCCTTGGTGGCCGAGCTGCTCGCGCGCCGAGATGGCGCCTTGATCATTCCCGGGCTCGGTTCACCCACCTGGGATTGTTTCGCCGCGGGCGACAGCCCGGAGTACCTGTACTCTTGGGGTGGTATGGGGCTCGCCGTTCCGACGGCGCTTGGCCTGGCCATGGCGCAGCCGGACCGCCGGGTTGTCGCAATCACCGGTGACGGCGAGATGATGATGGGGATCGGTTCTCTCGGCGTGGTTGCGGATCAGGCGCCCAACAACCTCGGTATCCTGGTGTTGGACAACGAGCATTTCGGTGAAACCGGCAAGCAAAGCGGATTGACGGGCAATCGTACCGATCTCTGCCGCGTTGCTGAGGGATTCGGCGTCGAATCAACGTTGTTCGTCACTGCGGAAGAGCAGATCGATGACCTTGCAAACCTGCTGTTCCATCAGCCCGGGCCAACGTTTGCGGTCGCCAAAATCGCTCTGAGCGAAGACCCCTGGCAACTGCCGGTGAAAGATGGCGTGGCGATTGCGCGGCGTTTCCGGATCGCGGTTGGCGTCGACCAACCATAAAGAGCACGCACCGCGTGCACTTCGGCCTGGCCCGATTGCGCATTGTTTCACGTGAATCGTAGATAAAACTCGGAAAACGCAGCTGTTTTTGCCGGATTGTTCCGTCTGACGACCGGTGTTTCGTCGCACGTCGACGGGTGGCGAATATCCCAGGCGCGTGCCGTCCATGAGATCGGTTCTCGATCCGGATCGCGTTGCCGCGCCTCCGCCTCGTTGCGGGTGATGAAGTAGAACTCGAAGCAGTTCTCGCTGCGGCGGCGCACGCGAAAGCAACCGCCGGAGTCCTGGAGATCGTAGATCGTACAGAACGTGCCGCGAACAACACTCCAATACCCTGTCCGCACTTCGCGATTCTCGCGATAGGTCAGCCGCCCTCCGTCGTGGTAGCTCTCACGAAAGGTCTGCCCGTCGCTGTAGACACCATCGATGGTGCGTCCGCCGAATTCGGCCGAGAGTTCCGCGTCGCCCATCCAGGGTGTCGCTTGGGATACGGTTGGGGACGCCGCAAGAACACCGACAGCAAGCACATAACCAAGCCAATTCCGTGTTTCAGACATCTGCATCGTCAGCCGTCACCTGCGCGCGTGGGCTTACCAGTCATCAAGCTGTGGATTCGCACCGTATATAGGGCGGGACGCACAACATCCGAAGCATCACATCCGACGTCGAAGATGTCGCAAGTCCAGGAGCATCGATATGACGACAAACGTGAGACATGATCGGCGACGCATTATGGCTTGGGCTGGAACGCTTACTGCGGTGGCTGGTCTAGCGCCGCTTGGCCTCGTCGGCGCTACCCGAGCTGAAGCGATGGCCCGGTATCGCTGGAAAAACCGCCCGCTTCTGGTGTTTGCGCCAAGCACCGACCACCCCATGCTACGCCGGCAAAAAGCACTGCTTGCCGGGCGGACAGCGGGCTTGCGTGATCGCGATATGGTCGTGATCTACATCGTCGGATCGTCAGTCTCGGCTCGTCTTGGGCGTGCGCCGGGGCTAAGCGCTGCAGCATTACGCAGGCGTTTCGGCGTGGCACCGGGCGCATTTCGTGCGGTTCTCGTCGGCAAAGACACGGGCGCAAAAATCAGCAGCGCACGCCCACTTAGCACAGTCCGGTTGTTCGGGACGATCGACGCGATGCCGATGCGGCGCAGAGAAATGCGCCAGCGCGGCAGTTAGCCCTTATCAGATCGGGTCAAACGTCCCCCCACCCGGCCCGAATTCGAGGCATTCGAGCCGGCCCAACAGGTCATGCGGATGAAGATCAGGTCGCCGGCTCGGCTTTCGGGGCTTCCTCAGGCTCGACCGGGTCGCTGACGAGAATGCGAACGACCACGAAGGCCATCAGCAAGGCCATACCGCCGAGAACTGCAAAGAAGATCCAGCTTGCGCCCGAGCCAATCACCCGGACAAGGAACGACACGATCACTTCGTACTTCAACAGTGCGACACCGCCAGCCGCGGCGCTGGCGATTTTGGTCAGCAATTCGACATTGTCGCCGTTGCGCCGGAAGAAGAACAGCACGAGCAACAGCGTCCACGCACCAAACATCAGGCTCATAACAGGAACCATGGCGCTGAACGCGCCTTTGCCCGCTTCGCCGACAAGAACTTGGAGTGACTGCAGAAACGCCTGCGACATCAGCGGAAAGAACAAGGCAGCCAAAGCGCCAACGATCACGCCGGCCTCGATACGTCGCAGCCGAGAGGCGTAATACTGCGATATGCCCTCAAAGCGCAGCGTCAGCAGGAAGCTGATCGCAAGCAGGATTAACAAGAAGAAGACCTTAAGCGGCAGCAGCGCGGCGTGAACGACGCCTGTCAGCGACCGGTTGGCCTCGGGAGCGTAAAGTGCGTTTGTCGCGGTGACCAACTTTTCCTGTGCCGTGCAACAGGCAGCGTCTTCCACCAGCCAATGCGCCTTCGGTGCGACGCCGCGCGACGCATTCTCAAGCTCCTTTGGAAACGGTGTGGTTGCAGCGCAATATCTCGGCCGGACTTGTTTCTCCGTCGGTTGAATCAACGGATCGAGGCTGCAGTCGCGGACGAACTCACTTACACCCAGCCGCTGCTGGCTAAGCTTGCGCAGACTGTTCATGGCCGTCAGCAAGGGTAAACGCTCACACGTCACCTCGCCATTTGGACCAACTTGCTCCGTGCAGCCTGCTGGCTGCCCGCGATCTGTTTCCAAAACGGCGGGAGCAACGTCCCACATGGAGCGGTTTTGCCCCGACAGGATCAGCTGCGTGAAGTAATGCGAGGCGACGACGAAAACGACGAGTCCGATAACAAACCGGACTTTGCCAAGCGGCACGTGACGCCAATAATGGTCCACGAAGACCACGGATGGCAGATAGAATGCCAGCAGGGAAATGACGCCGAAGGTCGGGAAGAACACGAACAGATGGCTGTCCATCGCCATGAAGTCGACCCACCGTCGATACTCCCAGAACTCCCAGGCGAGGACCGCAGTCGACGCGACAAACGAAAGCGCCATTGTCCCAAAGACGATCGTCACAAATGCGTGGGCACCGAGAAGCATGGTGGGAACCTGTTCAACGCCGAAAACAACCCAGGGTGCGCTTCATAGCCGGGAATGAGCAACACTGCAGCGCCTCAGACCGACTCAACTCACGTTGACGGCGGAGGCGCGGTGTCAGTGCAACAGAGTTCCAGTTCGTCGTATAATCTGCGCTGGCGACCTAACTGTCTGATGGTGCGCTGCCAGATTTCGCCACAACGCCAGTCAGACGCTCATACATTTTGATAACGGCCGTGCAGGACTCCGGGCCCAGTCCCTCGAGGGCCGCAAGCCGGTACGACTGATTGATGGCCTCGGCATGAAACCCCGGCAAACCGGCATCTTCCAGCCAATCCGCGTAGTAGCGGACGTCTTTGGCGGCGTTGTCCAGTGACATCCATGGCGTAAAGTCTCGCTCCAGCGTCGAGGCGCCGTAGAGATCAAGCATCCCGCTGCGTCCGCCGGCCGCAGAGATGATCTTGATGGCCTGATCGAGATCGAGCCCGTCCTTTGCTGCAAGTGCGAATCCTTCGCACCAGGCGAGAACGTTCGCAAACGCAATAAAGTTATGGATCAGCTTCAGCCGGATTGCATGGCCGGTCGGACCAATGTGGAAGACGTTTTCCGCGTAGCAGGAGAAGTACGGCTGCAACGCGTCGAGCAGGTCGGCGTCGCCGCCGTAAAGCACATTGACTTGGCCCGCGTCCGCATGTTTCGGCGTTCGCGTCATGGGTGCTTCGGCATAGCGCATTCCCGCCGCGGAAACGGCATCGTTCAGACGCGCGACGCTAGCCGGATTGGAGGTTGTGTGATCTACGACAATCAGGTCGTCAAGACCCGACATGTGCAACAGGCCGTCCGGCCCCGTTACCATCTCGTCAACCTGCTCCGCCGTATTCACGCAGAACATGATGACCGGGCAGGTGCTGCGCAGCTCTGCCAAGCTTTCTCCGGCCTGCGCACCTAGTGAGACGACGTCTGCCACCGCCTCCGCCCGCACGTCCAACGCGCGAACGTGGACGCCGTTCTTGACAAGATTCTTCACCAGACCGCGGCCCATGCCGCCGAGCCCCACGAAACCCACTGGTTTCAAATCCGTCATGGCCGTGTTCTCCGAGCGAGGATGTTTGGCAGAAGCAGAATGGTCGCGAGCGCGGCGCACGTCAGACCGAGCGCGATAACTTCGCGGTTGCCTACGGCTTCACCCAGCAGGATTGCGCTAGAGTATACGCCGACGATCGGGATCGCGAGCGTGCCTAGCGCCGCAACTGTGGCCGGAAACAACTTCACGATCCGAAAATAGGCCCACTGTCCAAATGTCATAGGCAGAAGCAGTACGTACGCCAGCGCCCACAGCACAGGCTCGGACAATGCAAACGGATTGGGTGGCGGTTCTGTCCACACCGCGATGGCCGTAACGGGTATGGCAGCGGCCAGTAACTGCCAGGCCATCGTGGTGACGACGGAGGCCGTCCAAGCGAACCGCTTGAAGAGAACGGTGCCGATCGCCCAGCATATGGCGCCGCCGAGCATGAACAGGGCCCCGATTGGCGCCTGCTCAAGGGCGACAAGATCCGGGCCGATCAAGACGGCCAGCCCGCAAAGACCGAGCACAAGCCCGATCACCGTTAACGGCGTAATGCGTTCGCCGAGCAGCCAGGCGCTGGCCAGAGCGGCCCAGACTGGCATTGTAAAGGCTATGATCACAGCGCGTCCGGCGGGCATCATCGTGACGCCAAAGCCGGTTAGTACGTGCCAACCCATCACGGCAAACACCGACGTGAGCAACAACGCGCCGAATTCGTGCCGCGCAACTGTCAGCCGCTGACCGCTAATGGCGGCCAGTGCCAGCAGTCCAAAGCCGCCAAAGACCAAGCACGCGCCCCGAAACCACCAGACGGATATCTCGGTCAGCGCAATCTTCATAACCGGCCAGTTGAAACCCCAGACGAACGTGAGCCCGATCAGGAGCAGAAGGCCCGCGCGCGGCAGTGCCGGGTTCGACGCGCGTTGCACCGGCGCTTGTTCCATGACGAAAACACCTCGGTCGCTGGGAGTCCGTCAGCGCGTCTTGCCCTGTCGGCAGGTTGAAACGGTCTTGATCGCTATCTCTGACGGAAGCGCAACATCAGTACTGCAAGTGTGGGCGCAACACAAAAAGAGCCCGGCCAACTGACCGGGCTCCGTATCGATGCAGCGTTGAGATGTACGCTGCGATATGGACTTTCTATGCCGCGTTAAACGCGCTGGCTGCCGGATCCAAACTCCGGATAGGCTTCGAGGCCGATCTCGGATTTGTCCATGCCTTCGAGTTCGTCTTCTTCCGAAGGTCGCAGACCAATCGTAGCGGCCAGGAATAGCCACACCACCAAGCTCGATGCAGCCACGAAGATGCCGATCGCAACAACACCGACGACCTGCGGGACGATCGACACGCCGGTATTCGTCCATGCCACGATGATCGTACCCCAGATACCTGCGAACAAGTGAACCGGGATCGCACCGACGACATCGTCAATCCGGAGCTTATCCAGTAGCGGCACTGTGAAGACGACGATCGCACCACCGACGGCACCGATGACAACAGCCTGCCAGATGGCCGGCGTGAGCGGCTCTGCCGTAATCGACACGAGACCGGCCAGCGCACCGTTCAGGGCCATTGTCAGATCGACTTTACCGTAGAACAGCTGGTTCAAGATGATCGCAGACACAACGCCGGCTGCCGCAGCCAGGTTGGTGTTGACGAAAATCTTCGAAACCGAGGATGCGTCGGCGATCGTGCCCATGGCGAGCTGCGACGCACCGTTGAAGCCGAACCAACCGAGCCACAGGATGAATGTGCCCAGCGTTGCCAGCGCCATGTTGGAGCCCGGCATCGGGATCACTTCACCGTTCGGACCGTACTTGCCGCGACGTGCTCCGAGGACGATCGCGCCGACGAGGGCAGCCCAGCCACCTGTCGAGTGAACCAGGGTCGAACCGGCGAAGTCAGAGAAGCCCATGTCGTCGAGCCAGCCTGTGCCCCACTCCCACGAACCTTGGATCGGGTAGATGATGCCGCAGAGAACGACGACGAAAATCAGGAACGGCCAAAGCTTGATCCGTTCGGCAAGCGTACCCGAAACAATCGATGCCGCGGTCGCGCAGAACACCATCTGGAAGAACCAGTCGGAGCCGGTCGAATACGCATTCGCGGTATCGGAGGCCGGATCAGGCATGGTCACGGGCGCAATCGTGCCCACGTAGTCCTGAACAATCCAGTTGCCGTCGCCCGGGTACATCAGATTGTAGCCGACGAGCCAGAACGCCAGACCGGCAATAGAATAAAGAGCGATGTTCTTCGTGCACTGCATGGCGACGTTTTTGGTGCGCACCATGCCGGCTTCGAGCATGGCGAACCCGGCCGCCATCCACATCACCAGGAAGCCACCCATCAGGAAGAGCAGGGTATTAAAGACGTACTGCGCTTCCTTCTGCACACCGGCCGCATCCGGAGCGTCTTGAGCGAGCGCCGGCGCCGCCAGGGCAATAACGGCGAATGCGGACGTCAGTCCGATTGCCGTCGTATTCAACTTAGACTTCACGTGATATCCCTCCAAACTTAGAGCGCTTCAGCGTCAGTTTCACCCGTACGAATACGGATGGTTTTCTCGACCCCAGAGACGAAAATCTTCCCGTCACCAATCTGTCCCGTCTTTGCCATCTCACCGATCGCTTCAATGGTCCGGTCGACGTCGGTTTCGGCGACGACCACTTCGATCTTGAGTTTTGGCAGGAAGTTCACGGCGTACTCGGCGCCGCGATAGATTTCTGTGTGACCCTTTTGGCGGCCATATCCTTTGACCTCCGTTACGGTCATCCCTTCAATCCCGAGGTCGGTCAGACTTTGCCGAACTTCCTCGAGTTTGAAGGGCTTGATGATCGCTGTGATGAGTTTCATGCGAGCACCCCTCCGGTTTCCCCGACCAGGCAGGCGGTTCCACACGTCGTGCAAGTACCGCCAGACCGAGAGCGACCGCCATCAGCCGCTCTTTCACCAGCCGCGTAGGAATCAAGCCGCATGCCAGTTTGGGGAAATCTTATTAAATCATTGAAATTGAATAGAATGTCTGTGAGATGCCTAGGAAAATAGCAACTTCAGCCTCTGACATCCGCACAAAAAATATGCAAAATCTTAAAAATGCACATATTTAAGGCGGCTGATGGAGAAGCCGGGAGCTTGACGGCGGTGTGCAGTCGCTTGCCCGACTCTGACTAATCTGACTCTGACTGATTAGCCCCGATTGATTTGGCGCTGACTGATCTGGCCCTGGCCGATCCGGCGCTGC
Organism: Pseudomonadota bacterium; assembly: GCA_039039985.1. Classification (GTDB taxonomy): domain Bacteria; phylum Pseudomonadota; class Alphaproteobacteria; order Rhizobiales; family Hyphomicrobiaceae; genus JBCBWG01. The sequence goes on from JBCCOV010000016.1 coordinate 40,539, forward strand.
TATCAGCTGCCTACTGAACAATGAACGAGGTGTCTCGGCGGCGCATCAAGCCTTCCTGGGCTGCTGATGCCACAAGCTGACCGCCACGCGTGTAAAAACTGCCGCGGCAGAAGCCACGCGCACCACCAGCCCACGGACTGTCCTGGACATAGAGCAACCAATCATCCGCGCGAAACGGACGATGGAACCACATCGCGTGATCCAGGCTCGCCAGTTGGACATCGCGATCGAACAACAGCTTGCCATGGGCGATCAACGCGGTGTCGAGCAGCGTAAAGTCGGAGGCAAACGCCAACACACATTGATGGAGCCGTTCGTCGTCCGGCAATTGCGCTGCCGCCCGAAGCCATGTCGCTTGCTTCGGCGCTTGGGGTTTGCGGACAATGTATCGCGTCGGATCAACAGGGCGCATCTCAATCGGCCGGAGCCGTTGAAGATAGCTGCGCACATTGTCCGGCAGGCTGTCGCCGACCTGCTTCATCAAGTCCTGCTCACTCGGCAGATCGTCCGGCGCTGGGACCGACGGCATGTCCGACTGATGCTCGAAACTTTCTTCGTGTTTATGGAACGAAACGCTGGTGGCGAAGATCGCGCGACCTTTCTGAATCGCCGTAACGCGCCGTGTCGTAAAGCTGCCGCCGTCGCGGAGGCGGTCAACCTCGTAGATAATCGGTTGGGCCGGATCACCGCCGAGTAGAAAGTAGGCATGCATCGAGTGGACGGTGCGGTCGGGATCGACCGTGCGACCGGCCGCCACCAGTGCCTGGCCGAGCACCTGTCCACCGTAAACGCGTTGCCAGCCTTCGCTTTGGCTGGTCCCACGAAACAGGTTCACTTCCAGCTGCTCAAGATCAAGCAGGGACAGCAGGACATTCAGCGCCTGATCGCTGCGACCGGTGTGCGACATTTGCGGGCTTTCGGTTGGCCGTCGTGATATGGGAAGGGACAGGGTGCGCTCCAACGTGTCAACCGGCTGGCGCGCTGGTGGCAACCGGGGAGCTTTGCGCCAGGGAGCATTCTAACAGTGCCGATCGCTGCCGAAACCGAAACGCACCTCGCTCACGACGACTATGATATCGCCATTGTCGGCGGCGGCCTGGCTGGCGCGACGCAAGCCATTGCGCTCGCTGCCACCGCGGGTCCGTCGCTGCGGATCGCGCTTGTCGATGCGCCGGCGTCGGTTGTGCGCGGCAATCACGATCCGCGGGCCACTGCAATCTCAGCGGCGTCACGGCAGCTGCTGACCGCGATTGGCGTTTGGCCCGATGTCGCGCAAGATGCGCAGCCCGTTGCTAAGATTGAGCTGTCCGATACCGGCACTGATGATGCCGTCCGGCCAACGCGGCTAAGTTACGACAACACGGTTATTGGCCCGGACGGCTTGAGGCAACCGGCTGCGCATATTGTGCCAAATGCAGCGCTGGAGGATGCCGTTCGGGCGCGCGTGCACAGCGTCAGCTCGATTCATCGCGTCACGGCCCGTGTGACAGCACTTGCTGAAACCAATACAAAAGTGTCCCTTGCGGCAACGGATCGGCGCTTGACGGCGCGTCTTCTC
>JBCCOV010000017.1:0-41000 GCA_039039985.1 Pseudomonadota bacterium
CAGGATCGGCGTGATCCCTCACCGCGCGTTACAACGACGCTCAATCGCCTGCGGCAGTTCTTGACGTTGCTCGGGCTAACGGCGCTGCTTGTCGGCGGCGTGGGTGTTGCAAACGCTGTTGCCACGTTTATCGACCGCCGCCGTTCGGTGATTGCCGCGTACAAGAGCCTCGGGGCCTCACGCGCTCAGGTGTTCTGGATTTTCCTGACCCAGGTTCTGATGCTGTCCAGTATTGGCGTTGCGATTGGCCTGGTCCTCGGATTGGCAACACCGCTGCTCGCCGCATGGTCGTTCTCCGGAGCGTTACCGTTTGCGCTCGAACCCGAAATCGGACTGTCGACCGTCGGCATGGGCATTGCCTATGGGTTTCTTGTTGCTTTGCTTTTTGTCATATGGCCGCTTGGACAAGCGGAGCGGATCAGGCCTGCCGCCCTTTTTCGAAACGAAGTTTCCAGCAAGTGGCAACTGCCGAGTGTACGAGCCAGGTTCATGATCGCTGGCGTTGCCACCGCTTTGACGATATTCACTGTTCTCGCGTCCGGAATTCCTGAGACCGCTATCGCCTTCATTGTCGGTGCGGCCGCCATTCTCTCGTTGTTCTGGGCCCTGGGACTGGGGGTCGAAGCCGTTGCACGTCGCGTGCCGCGTCCAACCCGGCCGGCCTTGGCCTTGGCAATGACCGGCATGGCAGCACCCGGTGGCTTGACCCGCTCGGTCGTTTTGTCGCTTGGCGCCGGCTTGTCGCTGTTGGTGATGGTTGCGTTGGTTGATCGTTCCTTAACCGCCGAGCTTGGCGGGCGATTGCCGGAGAACAGTCCGGACTACTTCGCGATCGACATACCCAAAGATGATCTCGGCACGTTCAAGTCCGCCATCATCAACTCGGCGCCCGGCTCGGTTATAGAAACCGCGCCGATGCTGCGTGGCCGTATTGTCGCGCTTAATGGTGTTCCGGCAGCCTCGGTGCCGCTGGAGAACGAGCGGGCGCGGCTTCTCCTGAACGGGGATCGCGGGCTGAGCTACTCGGCCGAGCTGCCGCGAGGATCTGTACTTGCCGAGGGCACATGGTGGGCTAAAACCTATGACGGCCCGCCGCTGGTATCGTTCGTGGCGGATTTTGCCGAGCGCTTTGGCCTCAAGGTCGGAGATACCGTTACGGTTAACGTACTCGGACGGAATATAACGGCACGAATTGCGAATCTGCGCGACGTTGAGTGGGAGTCGCTGGCGATTAACTTCTCGATGGTCTTTCCACCGTCGGTTCTGGCGGCCGCTCCGCACAACCTGCTCGCGACTGTGCGATTTGCGCCAGGCAGTGATGTTTCAGCGCAGGCCGATGCCGCGCGCACCGTCAGTCAGCAATTGCCGGCCATCACGTTGATCAATGTGCGTGATGCACTCGCGGCATTCGCCAGCATCTTTGAGCGGGTGATGATCGCCGTCCGCGCCGCAGGAAGTCTGACTCTTCTGGCCGGGGCGCTGGTTCTCGCCGGAGCACTGGCGACGGCGCAGCGCCGGCGGATCATGCAAGCGGTCATTCTGAAGTGCCTTGGTGCAACGCGGCGGCGGCTTTTGCTTGCCCATGTCTTTGAATATGGGATTTTAGCTATTATAGCAGCACTCTTATCAGTCGGCGTTGGAACGATCGCAGCCTGGATCATCACCACGTTTTCGTTGGAAATCGGGTTCACGATGTCATGGACGGCCGTTGTCTATGCTCTCGCGGGTGCAATCGGGCTTGTCCTGGCTGTGGGAAGTGTCGGCACATGGCGCATTCTGTCGGCGCGGCCGGTTCCGCATTTGCGTGGATTTTAGGCGGCACGTGCCCATTGTCTCCCGCGAGGCATTGATTTGCATGGGTGCGGCAATAGTCTGTTTGCCGGATCGCAGCTTCGGACTTGAGACGCCAGCAAAAATACCTACGTTTAAGGTCGGGTTACCCGGGTTCCGCCTTGAAAGTGCCCCGGCGTTCCCGCATATCTGGCGTGCGGCTGACGATCCGCAGGATCAGTCAAAGGGATCTAGAGACACATGGTGGAGAATAACCGTTACGCGCAGGCGACGGCGACACGCACAGACGGCGTGACCGACGAGGGCCTGCGCTCATATATGTTGGGCATCTACAACTACATGGCCATCGGCATCGCGCTGACGGGTGTGGTTGCGTATGCCCTTTTCGCGACGCTGACGACGACGGACCCGTCGCAGGCTGTTGCGACGCTGACGAACGGCAAAATGCTGACTGAAGCCGGTCGGGTGTTCTATGTGAGCCCGCTGCGCTGGGTGGTCATGCTGGCGCCTCTGGCGTTTGTCTTCTTCCTGTCGTTCCGCGTCATGTCGATGAGCGTCGGCGCAGCCCAAATCAGCTTCTGGGCGTTCGCTGCCGTCATGGGCGGCTCGCTGTCATCGATCTTCCTGATCTATACAGGTCAGTCGATCGTGCAGGTGTTCTTTGTCACGGCTGCTGCGTTCGCTTCGCTGAGCGTTTACGGCTATACGACAAAGCGCGACTTGTCGGCCTGGGGTTCGTTCCTGTTCATGGGCTTGATTGGCGTCGTGATTGCTGCGCTCGTGAACCTGTTCCTGCAGTCGAGTGCGCTTCAGTTCGCGATCTCAGTCATCGGCGTGCTGGTGTTCGCTGGCCTGACGGCTTACGACACGCAGCGCCTGAAGGACACGTACTATGAGCTTCAGGGCAACTCAGAACTCGCCGCGAAAGCTGCGATCATGGGTGCACTCAGCCTGTACCTGAACTTCATCAACATGTTCACGATGCTGCTGTCGCTGTTCGGCGATCGCGAATAGTCGATCGATAGAACGTTAGTCGAAACATGATCGAGGGCCCGGGTTATCCGGGCCCTTTTTGTTTGGCTAGGTCCTTGTTCGGGCAGGTACGGTGTGTGTTGGCGCTGATATACGGACTGGCCTCTCGCCGTGCAGAGCGTGATTACGGCATGTATGTCTTCAGCTATGCCGTCAGCGGTGCCCGATCGAAGCTGGCGACCGGACGTTCAGGCGATAACGTGGAGACGCTTCTCAAGAACCGCGAGAACTCTGCGCAGTTCGTGGCCGCGCTTCATAATCAATCCAGTTTGCGAGACGACCGAGTATGCACCTTGCCTGCGTGCTAACTTCGGCGTCTTCTCGATGCGATACAGCGGCATCTCACTGGTACGTCGGAATATCGAAAACGTTGCCGTCTCCCGTCCCATATCAATGGCGTAGTCGCGCCATTCACCGGCTGCGACTTTACGGCCGTAGAGCCCGAGAATGGTATTGAGCTCGCGACGATCGAAGACTGTCGTCTGTGGCGGGGGTTGTCGGCGGCTAGACTGTGCAGTGTTTACGCTGGGCCGATTGCTTGCGGTGACGTTCGCTACCGGCTGCGGCCCAAAATGTATTGGATCGGCATCGCTCACAGGCGTCTCCCTGTTACATTTCCGTCATAGAATGTCGCGCGCGGCGGTCAGCTTGGCAAGCCGGAAGTCATAATCGCCTGCTGAATCGGCTATCTGCCCGATTTTTGCGCTGACAATCAACGTCGCGTTTCAGCGCTTGTTCCAGGTGGTTTGCGGTGTGCAACAATAAGAAACAATAATCACCGAAACGCCATACTGTCTCCTCTCGCACGCCTGAAACGCGAGCCATATCAAAAACACTGAGACTTTGGCCCGGGACGTATCAGGCTTGGACCTCAGCCCCCCAGTCCCCCAGGCCTCTCTCCACGGCCCGGGCCATCCCCCGCAAAAAAGCGCGTGCTCCAGTCCCCCAGAGCACGCGCTTTCACTTTGTCAGGATTGGGCTGGGGCTTTTCGTCGAATACACAGCTCTTGGTCGAGCCAGCCTATCGGTCCAACCATGCTGCGGCGTGTATTGGGCCGGCGTCGCCTGCTTGAACGAGAACGGCGCACGACGTGATCTTGCCGCCCATAATCATTGCCGGATCAACACGGATCTCGGTGGCCTCACCCGTCCATGTTCCGATCGGCATGAGTTTCTTGACCACGTTGTGATACGTGATCTTTCGCCCGCGGTTCTCACCGCGGCGAATCGGGACGGTGATTTTGGGAACGACGCCGGCGACGAATACGGTTGCATTTTTTCTCAATCGTCGTTCGGCCTTTTCAACGCGAATGATAACCATCCCGCCTTTTTGGATGACAGACAATCGTGCCGGGGGTACTGAGCCGCGGCTTCGAATTCGACGCAGAGCCCGCGCAATCTTTCTGCGATCGCTACCCACGAGGTGATAGCGCCCGTTCAAGACCAACTGAGGTGTGTAAACCGCACCATCGCCACGGGTCAGCGCGTAGGTGCGCTGGCGTTGTGAGTACTCTGGCTTTCCAAGGGTATCGCGCCAACCAAGGTAATCCCAATAGTCGACATTAAACGTCAGCGCGATGAGGTCATCGCGCTTTGCCAACTCACCCAACAACCTGTCCGCGGGCGGGCACGACGAGCAGCCCTGGCTAGTGAAGAGTTCAACCACGGGCTTTGTGGTGATTTGCGCGATTGCCGGGCCACTGAGTGACATGACCGCAGCCACGGCAAGCATGGCGCGCCCTATTGAACGCATTGGATTTGCCTCGTAGGGACTGATCAAATTTCCAGCAGACTATCGAGGGTTGCTTGGTAAATTACTACTCACGAAAGGGTCAATCACGAGCATATGTACGGGCTCAAAATGGAGGGCAGTTTCGTAATGAAACTGCCCTTTTGTCACACGTTTCGGTGACCGCCTCACAGTTCGCGACAGAAGCCGTCACGGCTTTACTGTGCGGCAAGATTCCGGAGCACGTAGGACAGGATTCCTCCGTGGCGGTAGTACTCTAGCTCGTCAATTGTATCGATCCGGCAGAGGATCGGCACTTCTCGCGTCTCACCGTCGAAATACGTAATCTCGGCTGTCATCTCCTTCCGCGGCTCGATGTCGGCAATTCCGCGAATTGTGATCTGCTCGTCGCCTCTGAGATTGAGTGACACGGGCGAGTGGTCTTCCAAGAAGACAAAGGGAACCACACCCATTCCCACCAAGTTGGACCGGTGAATCCGCTCGATCGATTGTGCGATAACCGCCCGGACACCCAGAAGTTTCGTGCCTTTGGCGGCCCAGTCGCGCGAGGAGCCGTTGCCATACTCGACGCCGGCTACGATGATGAGCGGCACATTATCTTGCGCGTAACGCATTGCGGCGTCGTAAATGTACATCCGCTCACCGGATGGATAGTGGATGGTATATCCGCCTTCCACGACGCGACCGTCCGCTTCTTTCACCATCTGGTTCTTGATGCGGATGTTGGCAAACGTGCCGCGCATCATCACCTCGTGGTTACCGCGCCGCGTTCCGTACTGGTTGAAATCCTTCGGGCGAACCTGGCGCTCCAAGAGATAGTCTCCCGTGGGGCTTTCCTTTTTGATCGCGCCAGCCGGAGAGATATGGTCGGTCGTGATCTTGTCGCCGAACATACCGAGTATCCGCGCGCTGACGATATCACTGACCGGAGGTGGCTCCGGCGTGATGCCTTCAAAGTACGGCGGCTGTTGCACATAAGTGGAACCGGAATCCCAACCGTAGGTCAGGCCGCCGCCAGCTTCGACCGTCTTCCAGTTTTCGTCACCATCGAACACCGAAGCATATCGGGCCTTGAACATGTCCCGCGTGATGTTCTCGGCAATAAACGTCTGGATCTCCTGGTTCGACGGCCAGATGTCCCTGAGAAACACCGGCTGGCCATCCTTGTCCTCGCCCAACGGTTCGGTTGCCAGGTTTTTCTGAACGGAGCCAGCTAGCGCATACGCCACGACGAGCGGCGGCGATGCGAGATAGTTGGCCTGCACATCCGGACTGACGCGGCCTTCAAAGTTGCGGTTGCCCGACAGGACGGCAGCAGCCACGATACTGTTCTCGTTCACAGCCTTTGAAATCGGCGGCGGTAGTGGGCCGGAGTTTCCGATGCAGGTCGTGCATCCAAAGCCAACCAGGTTGAAGCCCAGCTGATCGAGATACGGTTGCAGACCGGCTGATTCGAGGTAGGCGGCGACGACCTGACTTCCCGGAGCCAGTGACGTCTTCACCCAGGGTTTGACCGTAAGCCCGCGTTCAACAGCATTGCGGGCCAAGAGACCGGCGCCGATCAAAACGCTTGGGTTCGACGTATTCGTGCAGCTTGTAATGGCCGCAATGGCGACGTCGCCATGGCCAATGTCGAAGCTCTCGGTTTCGACGGCGACGCGTTTGTCGAGCTCGCCGGGCTTGGCGTACTCTTTTTCCAGAGCGATCGCGAATGCTGCGCTGACGTCTTCCAACGGGACCCGACCTTCCGGACGTTTGGGACCGGCCATGGACGGAACAACGTCGCCCAGATCAAGTTCGAGCGTGTCCGTGAAGACGGGATCCGCACTACCGGCCTCGCGATACATGCCTTGCGCTTTTGCGTAGGCCTCGACCAGCGCCAGGCGGTCGTCCTCGCGGCCGGAGATCTTCATGTACCGCAGTGTTTCACTGTCGATCGGGAAGAAGCCGCACGTTGCGCCATACTCCGGCGCCATGTTTCCGATGGTGGCGCGATCAGCCAACGTCATGGAGTCCAGGCCAGGTCCGAAGAACTCGACGAACTTTGAGACCACGCCCTTCTTGCGCAGCATCTGCGTGACCGTCAGAACCAGGTCGGTGGCTGTCACGCCTTCTTTCAAGGCTCCGGTCAGCTTGAAGCCGATGACTTCCGGGATCAGCATCGAGACGGGCTGACCCAGCATAGCCGCTTCCGCTTCGATACCGCCGACGCCCCATGCCAATACGGCGAGACCATTGACCATGGTGGTGTGGCTGTCGGTGCCGACACATGTGTCCGGATAGGCTACCAGGTCGGGGCCGATCTGACGGCTCCAGATGACCTGGGACAGATATTCCAAGTTGACCTGGTGGCAGATGCCCGTTCCCGGCGGCACGACGCGGAAGTTGTCGAAGGCGCTCTGCCCCCATTTGAGGAACTTGTAGCGTTCTCCGTTGCGCTCGTATTCAAGCTCGACATTGCGGGCAAAAGCTCTCGGCGATCCAAATTCATCAACGATCACCGAGTGGTCGATAACGAGGTCGACCGGAACCAGCGGATTGATTTTACGTGGGTCGCCGCCAAGTTCGTTCATGCCGTCGCGCATCGACGCGAGGTCGACAACGGCCGGCACGCCGGTGAAATCCTGCATCAAGACGCGGGCCGGGCGGTAGCCGATTTCCTTTGCCGTCTTGCCGCGGTTTTCAAGCCATTCGGAAATCGCCGCAATGTCATCCTTTGTGACCGAACGCCCATCTTCATTCCTCAGAAGGTTTTCAAGCAGAACCTTCATGGAGTACGGCAACTGCGAGATGCCGTCTAAGCCGTTGGCTTCGGCGTCCGGCAAGGAATAATAGGTGTACGTCTTGCCGCCGGCCGAAAGCGTTTTGCGGCATTTAAAGCTGTCCAATGACGGTTTCGGTTGTGCACTCAAATCTGCGTCCTCCGTTGCAGCGGGCCCGGCCAGAATTGTCCTGTTGACCAAGGTCAGCGCGGGCCGTGATGGTGAAAGTGGGCTTGGCAAGTCGGCCAAACCACAGGCTTTCCCGTATGACACGTGCTGCGCCGTCGGGGTGCCGACGGAAGGCTAGAGCGCTTTGGGTCCGCAGGGCTTTGAATAAGCGCGGTCCTGATATGGCGCTGCTCTTTGCGCTGGCGCGTGAGTTCGCATCCCCTCTATACAGCGTCTCTCCGCCGCACGCCAGTGAGCGATGGTTCACATCTGTCGGTAAAGCTAAAGTATCGCGTCACTCGCTCCGCGATTGTTCAGGGAGAAACGAACGCCGTGGTTCAAGCCTTGGCAATCGAGCATGTGTCCGTCCGGCGGGGCGAGCGACTGGTGCTGCGCGACGTATCCTTCCGCCTGGATCGCGCCGGGACGTTGCTCTTGAAGGGCCACAACGGATCGGGAAAGACGACGTTGATCCGTACGATTGCCGGTCTGTTGCCCGCGGAAACAGGAGCAATCACGCTGGAAGGTGGCCGCGCCGAAGCGGAGCCCGGCGAGCAAAGCCATACGATCGGTCATGCGAATGGGCTGAAGTCGTCGTTGAGCGTACGTGAAAATCTGCGGTTTTGGCGGGATTTTCTTAGTGGTCCGCGTGATGGCGTCGATCGGGCTCTTGCTGAATTTCAGCTCGACGACTTGGCCGATATTCCGACAGCCTACCTATCTGCCGGTCAGAAACGCCGAACCGGCCTTGCGCGCCTGCTGGTGGCGGATCGGCCGCTCTGGTTGCTCGATGAGCCGACGACGTCGCTCGATACGGCAAGCACCCAGGTCGTTGTTGCCGCGATTGAACAGCACGTCACCAGCGGTGGTCTGGCCATCGTTGCGACCCATCTCGACCTAGCCACTCGCAATGCCCGCGAGGTGACATTGCGCGCTGGAGCCGTCGTGAATGCGTCGTCCGTCGAGGTGGGCGATGACTGAGTTCTGGACGGTTCTTGCCCGCGACCTGAAGCTTGCTGCGCGTGACGGTGGTGCCGTCGGAACGGCGCTGGGCTTCTATCTCATCGTGGTGGCGATGCTTCCGCTCGGCCTGGGCCCCGATCTCAAGCTTCTCGGGCGAATTGCGCCCGGCATTCTATGGATCGGCTTACTGCTGTCTGCGCTGTTGTCCCTTGGCCGAATCTTCGAGAGTGACTTTGAGGACGGATCACTTGAGGTCTTGATGACCGGATCGGCGCCCCTTGAACTCCTGGTCGCCGCAAAGGCCCTTGCCCATTGGATCTCGACAAGTCTGCCATTGGCGCTGCTGACGCCGGTGCTGGGATTGCTTCTCAATCTCGATGTGGACGCCTATGGGGTTTTGCTGGCGACTTTGATCGCCGGAACACCAGCCATCAGTTTCCTTGGCAGTATCGGCGCAGCGTTAACACTCCAGGCCAGACGCGGAGGTTTACTTGTCGCCTTACTCGTTCTGCCATTGTACATTCCCACCCTGATCTACGGCATTGCGACAATTTCTGCCATCGTCACGCCACCCGGAGATGCGATGTCTGCATTTCTGATCTTGTGTGCGTTGTCGTTGGGCAGTGTTGTTCTGGGACCGATCGCCGCAGCTGCGGCGCTTCGGTATCAGGTGCAGTGACGGAGGCGCGATGGTTTGCTTCAGACGTCGCGTTGCGAACCGCAGAGTGAATCCCTACACGATAAGTTATGGCGCAAGTCTCGATTACACAACGACTCGCTAATCCCACACGATTTCTCGGGTTTTCGTATTACCTGATGATGGGGATAGCAGGGCTGTCAGCCGTCGTGCTCACGTACGGCATGTATCTCGCATTCTTCGTGGCGCCGGTTGATTATCAGCAGGGCCACACCGTCAAGATCATGTTTATTCATGTTCCGGCGGCCTGGCTCGCGATGATGGGATACGCGATCGTCGCGCTCTCAAGTTTCGGTTTTCTCGTATTCCGGCATCCGCTGGCCGATGTCTCGGCGAAGGCCGCAGTGCCCATAGGTGCCGCATTTACTCTGCTTGCGCTGGTCACCGGGTCGCTGTGGGGCAAACCAATGTGGGGAACGTATTGGGTCTGGGACGCCAGGCTGACATCCGTCCTCATTCTCTTCTTTATGTATCTTGGATTGATGGCTCTGCGCGGCGCGATTGATGATGATAGCCTGGCCAGCAAGCTCACGGCTGTTCTGGCCATCGTGGGTGTCGTGATCCTGCCCTTTATCAAGATCTCGGTCGAAGGACTCTCGATTCCATGGCTGGGCATTGAGATTCCGAGTTGGAACACGCTGCATCAGCCATCGAGTGTTTTGCGTACGGACGGCCCGAAGATTCACTCGTCGATTCTCATACCGCTGTTGATCAACGCCCTGGGTTTCACGCTGTTGTTTCTGGCCATGCACCTCAAGGCCATGCGAAATGAGATTCTCAGACGGCGTGTGAAATCGATGCGCATTGCCGCCGTGGAGCGCGCCGCACATCGCGGTGATAGCGTGGCAGCGGAGTGATCGGGATGATGGATCTCGGCAAGCACGCGGTCTTTATCTGGGCATCATATGGTGCTGTTGCGCTGGTCATTGGCGGATTGATCGCCTGGCTGCTGGTTGATGGCGCGCGCCACCGCAGGTCCTTGGACGAGCTTGAGGCGCGCGGCGTTCGCCGGCGCTCGGCCGATTGAAACTTATGAAGCGATTGGACTCAGAATGACGAGCCCGACAGTCCCTTCACGCGTGAAGACCAAAGTGGCACCCAGCTTTGGGATGCTCATCCCGTTGTTGATCTTTGTGGTCATGGCCGGCGTGTTCGCATTGGCGTTGAGCGGCGGCGATCCGTCAAAGGTGCCGTCGGCCCTGATCGGAAAGCCAGCGCCGGATGTGCCTATGGACCCGCTGCTTGGGCTCGAGCGTGATGGTCAACAGATACGGCCGTTCCGGGCGGCTGACCTCGCGAACGGGAACGTCTCAGTCGTGAACTTCTGGGCCTCGTGGTGTGCACCCTGTATTCGCGAGCATCCGCTCTTGAAAGAGATCGTCCGGCGCACCGGCGTACCGCTCTACGGCGTCAACTACAAAGACCCGAACAAGGGTGGATTACGGTTCCTAGCGCGGCTCGGCAATCCGTTTACAGGGGTCGGCATCGATCCGAACGGTCGTGTCGCGATTGAATGGGGCGTCTACGGCATGCCGGAGACGTTCATCGTCGATGGCAAGGGCATCATCGTCCACAAGCACATCGGCCCGATCACACCTGCGGATCTCGACCGGACGATCATCCCGGCGATCGAAAAGGCGCGACGTGGGTGAGGGTTTGGCACCAGGGACGCGTGCCGCTTTGATTTAGCCCAAGGACCAGTTGACCGGCTACCAGCACAATTCGAATTCGTTGTCGGATTGAGGCTGCTATGGATGGCGACAAAATAGGCCGTGTTGTTTGGCGCGATCTCTTCGCGGCGGATCGGTCGCGTGCAGTATCCTTTTGCGAAGATCTCACTGGCTGGACCTTTGTCACGGAACACGCTCGTGATTTCGCGTGGGGAGGGGGCGAGAAGGATTTCGTACTTGCGATTTCGGAGAATGAAGCCGGCGCCGGCTTTGTCGAAACACCAGACGGACTGCGGGATGGATGGGTTCCTTACGTTGAGGTAACGGACGTAGACGCCACTGCGGAAATGGCTGCCCGCGTTGGCGGGATCGTTGTTAAGGAGCCATTCGACGTTCCTGGTGTTGGTCGAAACTGCCTCTTGAGCGATCCGTTTGGAACGTATGTTGGGATCTCGCAGTCGCGTCACGCCTTCCCGGTCCCCAAAGGCCTGTTCGGCGTCGACTGTTATCTGACCGAGGCGACAGTGTTTCCGGGCGACTTTTATGCGCGGGTGTTCCGGTGGATTTTTTCGACGGCTAGTCTTGGGAATCCCGGCGCCACGGTAACCACGCTGTCGGGTGAGGAGGTTGCGGAGCATATTGGCAGCAACGCAGATCTGTCTGCCCGCTCGGCGTGGGTCCCTACCGTTAAAGTCTCCGATGTCTCTGTTGCGAGGACTCTCGCTGAGGCGTCAGGGGCCACACGTCTTGACCTGCATGACGGCGTTTCAGCGAGTGCAAGCCGCTTGTTCTTCCGGGATCCAGGCGGCGTTGCGTTTTCCCTCAGTCGTGAGCCCGCTTAGCGCTTGGGTATGTCGCCGCTCATCGACCGTCTATAGGGTCTGTTCCATCCACTCACACAACGGATCATCTGGTTGCCACCTCGCCTAAGGCTGCAAAAACTTGTCCGTCACCGGGCTGAGTACCTCCAGCGCACCGGTTGCGATATCGAAGTGGGCGCCGTGCAGGGAAATGCGGCCTTTGGCTTCAAGCGTTTGAATGCACGGAAATGTGCGCAGGTTGGAGATGGACGCACGGGTCGTGTCGCGCTCCAGCATGCGCTCGAGGTCCGCTTGGGGCAAGTCGCCGTGCTCTTCCAGCAGGCGGTCGCGATAGCTGTCCAACATGGACACCCAGTTTGTAATGAATTGCGCTTCCGTCTGGCGCGCGGCGCTCTTTTGCAAACACGCCCGCACACCACCGCAGCCGGAGTGGGCCATGACGACAACGTGTTTCACACGCAGGTTAAGGACGGCGAACTCGAGCGCGGCGCTGACACCGTGATACTTGCCGCCTGTTTCATAGGGCGGCACAAGATTGGCGACGTTGCGTACAACGAAGAGCTCACCCGGCAGCGCAGAAAACACCGTTTCCGGCGGCACGCGACTATCGCAGCATGACACGATCATAACGTCCGGGTTTTGGCCGTACGTCGCGAGATCTTTGTACTGATCGGCGTGCGGCTCGAAATGGCGGAGGCGGAACCGGCGGTAGCGATCCAGCAAATGTTCTGGAAACGTTATCATCGGCGGTTCTCCTTCGTCGCAGGTCAAGCGCGTCTTTTGGTGGCGATGCGCGCCTTGGTCAAGTCGTCGCAGTTAACAGCTTTAACCCCAGATCTCGATCCGCAATCCGCGCGCGTCGCGCTGAGGCTCTGATGGGAACCGGATGGCGTGACCTGCAAGCAGTCGCGTTGCCGTCCAGGCATTGACGGTTGCATCCAAGACGTCGTCCGGGCCGGCAATGCGTGCTGGCAGGTGCTTCACTGTGAGGAAATCCGGATCGTAGCCGGCCGCAGCGAGAAGCGATCGGCGCTGGGCTAAACCGTCAGGGTTTGGCTTCGACTTGATTTTCTTCGGTGTCGCGAGGGGCTGCTGGCCGTTCAATGCCCAGAACGCGAGTTCGGGGTGAACCTCTCGCACGCGGTCCTGCAGCTCGGGAGTCATCACGCGATCGACCTCCCGGATTTTCGGGAAGATGTTGAAGGCCTGTTTGGATACTTTTCGCGGCGGGTCAGATGTCTGCAGAGCGAGATCGCACGCGGCGCGATACTCCTCGCACATAACGGCTGCCCGCGACGGTACTGCGAAAACTGCAGACTGACGACCGCCAAGAACGGCGCGGGCGCCGACGTCGGCATCGCGGCCGCCACGGCCCGTCTGATCCGGCAGACCAATCGGAATATCGACGGCTATGGCGCGCGGTGCTTCGGGTATTGCGAGGACATCCGCAAACTGCGGGACATGCAGGATCCGGCACTGGTCGGGGCGGTGGGCCGGATGAAGAGCGACAACCCAGCCGGCTCGACAGCCATCAACCCCCGCGACGTAGGTCATCACGACGCCACCTCGCGGTCGCTTCAACTAAAGCAAGTTCCGGTTTGCCAAGGCTGAGCGCGATCGTTTCCTCGACAAGAGCGACGGCATCTCTCAGCGCCAGGCCCGCCGCAAGCAGTCCAGACAAGAGATCTCCGGTTCCTTTCGGAACGGCCCGCAACTGAGATACGGAGACGATCTCAGGTGGGCCGGATTTATGGATTGCGACGTTGGCGAGGCAGTTTTCATCCTGCGGAACCGATGTTGCGATGCATATGTCTGGCGCCAGTGCGCGCGCTGCCAGCGCAGCGTCGTTGGGGCTTTTGATCGATTGACCTGACAGCCAGCCAAGTTCGAATGCATTGGGGACGATCATGGTCGCGATTGGAACCAATGCGTCGCGAACGGCAGTTGCTGCGGAACTGTCGATATAGAGTCCTTTCGGTTCATCACCGAGTACCGGATCGCAAATGTATGGCAGGTCGGACCGCTGAAATCGCAGTTGGCTGACTGTGTCTCGTACGAATTCGGCATGAGCGGCGGTCGGCAGATATCCAGACAGCACAGCGTCAACGCCATTGAGAAATCCGTTGTTTGCAAGCGCTGAGACCATTCCGCCCAAGACATCCGGCGCGACACGCGTGCCGGACACGTGAGGATGCGCCGGATGATTCGATAACACGATCGTCGGAAGTGCGATGACCTCGTGGCCGAGCGCATGCAGCGCCGGAACCACGGCCGATAGCCCGACGTGACCACTCGCGACTTGAGATGAAATGGCAAGTATGCGCGCCACGGGATTTTGCTCCGGTTTCGATGTTCGTATGCTTACTGCTGCCGATGTGCTTGAGGCAATTCGCGGAATCTGTCGGCGGCAACGCGGGCTGTGTACGCCGCGGGGTTCCAAGTGCGGGGATGTTGGCTATGCTGCGGTGCGAAACTCGAAGACGACGCTTGAGGACCAAGTATGATCAGTCGCCCGCGCCGCAGCGCGCTTTACATGCCCGGATCGAATGCTCGGGCGCTGGAGAAGGCGAAGTCACTCGCGGCTGATACGCTGTTGCTTGATTTGGAAGACTCGGTTGCGCCGGATGCGAAAGCGATGGCTGGCGACCAGGTTGCAACGGCGCTTGCCGACGGCGGTTACGGCGGCCGCGAAATCGCCGTTCGGATAAATGGGGTCGACAGCACGTGGTTTGCCGACGACATTTCGATGATCGCGCAGGCCAAGCCGGACGGCGTTCTTATTCCGAAGGCGGAATCGGCAGCGGATATCTCTAGTGTACGAGCCGCGTTGACGTCGGCCGGAGCGGCGCCCGGCACACAGCTATGGGCTATGATTGAAACCCCGCGTGCCATACTCAATGTCGCGGAGATCGCGGCTGCGGCGCAGCACGACAGGGCCTATCCGTTGGTTTGCTTTGTGATCGGGCCCAACGATCTCGTGAAAGAGACCCGGGCGGTCCTCGATCGGGACCGGACAGCAGCACTCTATTGGCTGTCTGCAACGATTACGGCGGCGCGGGCGTTCGGCATTGATGTTCTTGATGGTGTCTACAATGCGCACAAGGACCTCGATGGTTTTGCTTATGAATGTCGGCACGGCCGGTCTCTGGGTATGGATGGCAAGTCGCTGATCCATCCTGGGCAGATCGACATCGCAAATCGTGTGTTCGCGCCGACGGACGAAGATGTGGCTTGGGCCCGGAAAGTTATCGCAGCCTTCGAGGATCCCACGAACGCCGGAAAGGGTGTCATCAGCTTGGACGGGACAATGGTCGAACTGTTGCATCTGGAGATGGCACGCCGAACCGCAGCCGTTGCTGGCGCGATTGCTGAACGCGAGGCCAACACATGACCGAACAATTGATTAGATCGGCAGCGGTGCTTCAGGTCCGGGACGTGGTCGCCAGTGCTAAGTTTTATCGCGAGAGCCTTGGTTTCACCGGGCACAGTCTGTGGGGCGAACCGCCATGTTTCGGCATTGTTGGTCGCGGCACCGTTACCGTTTTTCTCGATCAGGTCGGCGCCGACAAAGAGATCCCGCTGAACCATTACTGGGCGGCATACATCTATGTCGAAGATGTCAACGCGCTGGTCGATGAGTTTCGTAAGCGCGGCGTTGAGATTGTGCGTGAACCCGAGGACCAGCCCTACGGTTGCAGGGATTTCGATGTTCGCGATCGCGATGGTCACGTGATGGCGTTTGGTCAGGACCTCGTACCGGGACCTGCCGGGCCGGGGCTCTAATGGTGCGGCCTCTTGGCTTCGAAATCCGGCGTGCAGCTTAAGGGCGGGCGAGGCGATGACGAAAACCAATACCGGCAACTTCTTTGAAGACTTCACCGTTGGGCAAACGCTCCAACACGCAACGCCGCGAACGCTGACAATTGGTGACCACGCGCTTTACATGGCGCTCTATGGCCCGCGGTTTGCCGTGCAGTCTTCGCATGCCCTGGCGACGCAGCTGGGCTATCGCGATATGCCGCTCGATGATCTGCTCGTCTTTCACACAGTGTTCGGCAAGACGGTTCCAGACATTTCCCTGAATGCGGTTGCCAACCTTGGCTATGCCGAATGTCGGTTTCTGCAACCGGTTTTTCCAGGCGACACGCTGTCAGCGCGTTCTGAGGTCATCGGCGTCAAGGAAAACTCAAACGGAAAGACGGGCGTCGTTTACGTCCGTTCGACCGGTGAAAATCAGCACGGAGATGCCGTTCTCAGTTTTGTGCGCTGGGTGATGGTCAACAAGCGATCGGTTGAAAGCATCGCGCCGCTGCCGGTGGTTCCGAAACTGGAAGGGGCCGTACCTGCACAGGATTTGGTCGTGGGTGTTCCAGCATTCCGACCATCGGACTATGATGTGGAACTTGCCGGCTCGCCACACCGATGGGCCGACTATGACATTGGCGAGCGCATCGACCATGTCGACGGTGTCACGCTCGAGGAAGCCGAGCACCAGCTCGCGACGCGCCTCTACCAAAACACGGCGAAAGTCCACTTTAATCAGCACGTTCAAGGTGAGGGCCGTTTCGGTCGCAGACTGGTCTATGGCGGCGTTGTGATGTCGTTAGCCCGGGCCATCGCGTTTAATGGCCTTGGGAACGCGTTTCATATCGCCGCGATTAACGGTGGCCGGCACATTGCCCCGGTGTTCGCAGGTGATACGCTGTATGCATGGTCTGAAGTGCTGGATCAGGCGGAATGCGCGGGCCGCCTCGATATCGGCGCATTGCGAACGCGGCTTGTTGCCGCAAAGAATGTACCCTGCACAGATTTTCCGTATAAGCTAGACGACAAGACCTATGAAGACGGCGTCGTTTTGGATCTTGATATCTGGCTCCTGATACCACGATAATGTGGTTATCTGGCTTTTGCGCCGTGCATTCCTCATGACAATCAGTGATGAGATGTCATACGGCGCTCTTATCTGCTGCGTTTTTTGTGCCTTTCCGACCATTGCTGGTATTGCTGCGGCGCGTTAGAAGGTCCGGCCAGTTTAGACTTGGAGAACCCGAATGGCTCGCGTTGATCGTGAAGCTTCTGATCCGCGTCCGCTGTCACCGCATCTGCAGGTCTATACGCCTGAGATCAACATGGTGATGTCGATCGTACACCGTATAACCGGCGTGGCACTCTACGCAGGGACGTTGTTGCTGGCGTGGTGGCTGATCGCAGCTGCCACAAGTCCGGAGTACTTTGAGTTCGTCAACGGTCTATTTGGCTCGATCCTCGGCCGTGTTGTCCTGATCGGGTACACCTGGGCGCTGCTGCACCACATGTTCGGCGGTATCCGGCACTTTGTGTGGGATACGGGCCGCGGCTTCGGTCTGGCCTTCGTTGATGCCATGTGCTGGGCAACGTTGCTGGCATCCATTGGTGCAACGGCAGCAATCTGGTTGTCGTTCGGATTCTAGTCTCAGGTCCTGGATTGGGGTGAAGCAGACATGCGCATGAGAACACCGCTTAAGTCCGTAAGGCGTCTGGGGTCCGCGCGAGAGGGTTCGGAGCACTTTTGGGCGCAACGCGTCACAGCCGTCGCAAACATGATACTTGCGATTGCGTTCGTGGCCCTGATTGCCTCATTGGCGGGGGCAGATCACGCCAGCGTTAAGGCCGCCGTAGCAAATCCGCTCGTATCACTTGTACTCCTATTGTTCGTCGTGTCTGGGACGTACCATATGAAACTTGGTATGCAGGTTGTTATTGAGGACTACATCACGGGCGAAGGGATGAAGATCATTCTCCTGATGCTGAACATGTTTTTCGCAATCGTGATTGGCCTCGCCTGCATCCTCGCAATTCTGAAGATCAGCTTTGGGACCTGAAGCTCATGGCACTTAACGGTAACGGCCGCGCAAACGGCTCATTTGACAGCGCGCCGGCACAGAACGGCAAGGCTTACGACATTGTGGATCATACCTATGATGTCGTGGTGGTTGGTGCTGGTGGTGCCGGCTTGCGGGCCACTCTGGGCGCCGCGCAGGCCGGCTTGAGAACCGCATGTGTCACGAAGGTGTTTCCCACCCGGTCTCATACGGTTGCGGCTCAAGGCGGCGTAGCGGCGGCACTTGGCAACATGGGCCAGGATGACTGGCGCTGGCACATGTATGACACCGTCAAAGGCGCGGATTGGCTGGGTGATCAGGACGCAATCGAATATCTATGCCGGCATGCGCCCGAGGCTGTTTACGAACTGGAGCACTACGGTGTGCCGTTCTCGCGCACGGAAGACGGGCGCATTTACCAGCGTCCATTTGGCGGCATGACAACGAATTACGGCGAAGGTCCAGCAGCGCAGCGTACGTGTGCTGCGGCGGACCGCACTGGTCACGCCATGCTGCACACGCTTTATGGCCAATCGCTGCGGCACTCGGCCGAGTTCTTTATCGAATACTTTGCGATCGACCTGATCATGGATCAGGAAGGTGCATGCCGGGGTGTGGTCGCCATGTCCCTCGAAGATGGCAAGATCCATAGGTTCCGCGCGAAGAAGACAGTGCTCGCAACGGGCGGTTATGGCCGGGCCTATTTCTCCTGTACGTCAGCGCACACCTGCACGGGCGACGGTAACGCCATGGTGCTACGTGCCGGGCTGCCATTGCAGGATATGGAGTTCGTTCAATTCCATCCGACCGGGATCTACGGCGCCGGCGTCCTGATCACGGAAGGATCGCGAGGAGAGGGCGGCTATCTGACGAACAGTGAGGGCGAGCGCTTTATGGAGCGGTACGCCCCAAGCGCAAAGGATCTCGCATCGCGGGATGTCGTCTCGCGCTCTATGACGGTCGAAATTCGCGAGGGGCGCGGTGTGGGCCCGAACAAGGATCACATTTATCTCCATCTGGACCATCTTGACCCGAAAATCCTTGCCGAGCGTTTGCCCGGTATTACCGAGAGCGCCAAGGTCTTCTCGGGTGTTGATGTGCGCCGTGAGCCGATCCCGGTTATTCCGACCGTGCACTACAATATGGGTGGCATACCGACGAATTATCACGGTGAAGTGCTGACCCTGAAGAACGGCGATCCAGACCATGTCGTTCCGGGGTTGATGGCTATTGGTGAAGCGGCTTGCGTTTCGGTGCACGGCGCAAATCGGCTTGGCTCGAACTCTCTGATTGATCTGGTTGTGTTCGGCCGCGCCGCCGGCCTGCGTTGCGGTGATACGGTTGAGGCTGGTGCAGCTCAACCGGAACTGCCGCCGGACGCGGCTGATTTGGCGCTGTCACGGCTGGATCGCTATCGCCATGCTGCTGGCGATACGCTGACATCCGAAATGCGGCTGAGCATGCAGCGCGTGATGCAGTCAAACTGCGCGGTGTTCCGTGACGGCGATGTCATGGAGGAGGGTCTGCATGAAATCTCGGAGATCTGGAGAACGCTGCCGTCGATCCGCGTGAACGATCGGTCGTTAGTCTGGAACTCCGATTTGATCGAGGCCATGGAGTACGACAACCTGATTGCTCAGGCGGCGGTTACGGTGGCAAGCGCAGTAAACCGAACGGAAAGCCGCGGCGCACACGCCCGGGAAGACTATCCGGATCGTGATGACGCGGAATGGATGAAGCACACATTGGCGTGGACTGATGACGCCAACGCGACGGTGCGTCTCGACTATCGCCCCGTGCACACGTTCACGATGACAAACGAGGTCGGTTACATCGAACCGAAGGCTCGAGTTTACTAGGGTTTGTCGGGTTCTGCCGGAACTCGCGTCACTACTGGTTATCCACCGACGTGCCGGGCCCAATGGCCCGGCATTTCGCATTTCAGCCCCAACGTTCTTGCCGCGATTGTCGAACTTAGAGAAGTTGACGCTGGCGTCGTGGTCGCGCATTCGGCCTTGGTGCCCGGGTGCTGTCGATTTCAGGTGTCGACCGCGGCGCGACGTGGCATGACCAAGTGGTCGATTACTGCCATCCGATTGCGCGGGGAGCTCAAGGATGCCGGCCAAACCAAAGACGGCGAAACCCAAGGCCGACGACCCGGATACGCGAATTGCGCCGGATCCATTCATTGTTGTCTTGCCTGCCCTGTCGGCCCTTGGCGCGGTCACGTGCATAGCGGCCGTGAACTGGGCGGCTGAGGATAAGACGCCGGAGCGGCCGAAGGCGCGGCGCAAAGCCACAGCAGCGCTCCGCGATCTGGAGAGCTGTTGTCTGGGCCTGCAGGAGATCTTTCGACGCTTCAAACGCTATCCGCGATTGTTCGCCGGAGAGGGCGCCTCGGCGTCGTCGCCGTTGAAGTTCGGCGTCCACGGCCCGCGCATATCTTCAGACGAGGCAAGGATCTTTCAACAGTTGATGAACGATACTGCGTCGATGATGGTTCTGGCGGCTCAGAATGCCGTTGACGTGATGGCGGCTGTCGAAGATGGCGAAGTCAATCCCCCTGAGGATGTCTTCTACGCATTCGGTGAAGCGCAGGACAAGCTCAACGCGCTTATTCAGGATCGTGCCACCATGAAGCACACGGTGGAGACCGGCGCCGAAATCGCGGAAGGGCTTACGGTTCTCGTTCAGAAGTTGAAGGCGTATCGGACTGACTGACGATCGAAACGATAAAGTGCGGACAGTGTGCCGCAGATTTTCGAATTTGGCACCGCGCAGCGTTGACTCGGCGGTGCTGACGACCGATTCAAAGACGTGCATGCAATCCATCTGGGACGCCCGAATATGGTTCAGCTGACACTGCCCAAGAACTCCGTGGTGAAACGCGGAAAGGTCTGGAACAAGCCCGACCGAAAAGAGGCATCCGCGAAGGGCAAGTGGAAAGAGTTCCGCATTTATCGGTGGAACGGAGAAGACGGCCAGAACCCGCGCGTCGATACGTACTTTGTCGATCTTGAGTCCTGCGGCCCAATGGTTCTGGACGCGCTTATCAAAATCAAGAATGAGATCGACACGACACTGACATTTCGTCGCTCTTGTCGCGAGGGAATCTGCGGGTCATGTTCCATGAACATCGACGGCAAGAACGGGCTCGCCTGCTTAACGGCGATTGACGACGTCAAAGGCCCGGTCCGGATTTATCCGTTGCCGCATCTGCGCATCGTCAAAGACCTCGTCCCCGATATGACGAACTTTTATGCGCAATTGCGCTCGATCGAGCCCTGGCTGAAGACCGATACGCCAACACCGCCGCGCGAGTGGCGCCAAAGCCGTGATGATCGCGAGCAGCTGGACGGGCTTTATGAGTGCATCCTGTGCGCGTGTTGCTCGACGTCCTGCCCGAGCTATTGGTGGAATTCGGACCGCTATCTCGGTCCCGCGGTTCTGTTGCAGGCGTATCGATGGGTCATCGACAGCCGTGACGAGGCCACTGGTGAACGTCTGGACGATCTCGAGGATCCATTCCGACTTTACCGGTGCCACACGATTTTGAATTGTGCGAAAGCCTGCCCAAAGGGCCTCAACCCAGCGAAAGCCATTGCTGAGCTGAAAAAGCTCATGGTTGAGCGACGCGTCTAAAGCGGCTTCATCTAAATCTGACGCGTTTAAGGGCCATTTGCCGCAATTCAGCCCGCTGAGCACAATAGACAGAAAAATCGCCGGTGGTTGTGGAAACCGCCGGCGATTTCTTTGGGATGTGCAAACACCAAGGTGGGATACCGGTTCCGCAAAGCATTTGCTGATTGCAGCAAATGGTAATCTCCGCGGAACTTAAGCGTCTTACTTTGCGCGGGTACGCTTTGCAGCCGGCTTGGCAGCTTTTGCCCGTGCAACAGAAGACTTTGGAGCCGCAGCCGTCTTCCGAGCAGAGGTCGACTTGGCCTTTGCGGCAGCAGCGCGTGTTGTCTTGGCTTTGCTGGCCGGTGCCTTCTTTGCGATCGCCTTTGCAGCAGTTTTTGCGGCAGTTTTCGTTGCAGTGGTTTTTGGCTTCGATGCAACTTTAGCCTTAGCTGTTGCTTTAGACTTGGCAGCAGTCTTTGTCTTTGTAGCAGCCGCTTTGGTCGTCTTAGGAGCTGCAGCTTTTCTTGCCGTCGTCTTACGCGATGCAGCCTTTGCAGCAGTAGCTGTTCCAGCCTTTGCTTTCGCCGGAGCTGCTTTCTTTACTGGCTTGGCAGCAGCCTTTTTCGCGGCTGTTGCTTTGGTTGCGCGCTTTACTGGTGGTTTAGCAGCCGGTGCCGTTTTGGCAGAGGCCTTCACCGCAGCAGGCACAGTCGTTGCTTTTTTCGTGGTTGCCTTTTTCGGGGCGGCCTTTTTAGCGCGCGCCGTTGTCGGCTTCTTCGCAGTCGTTTTTGCCATTAGTCTTGCTCTCTCTCTTTAATCAAGTTCGAATCAGATCGAACGAGAAAAACCATGCGCAATTTGAATTGATTTGTTGACACTGTAATTGTTTTGGCGGGTGGAAATTTGTAACGTCAGCAGAATTTGTTGCACAAAATCATCAATTTTGATGCCGGTCACGCGTTTGCGACAGTCTGAGCAGCGCCGGCGTGACGTTTGATAGTGATACAGAAATTGGAATTCGCAAGTTCGGCCTCATTGTTTGAACCGAAATTCGAAGTTGGTCTTCGCGATTCAAATCACGCGATTCGAAGTGCGGAGTCCGGCGCGCGAAGTTCAGTGTCGGATGCGCGAACACCGCAATACAGTTGTGGGTAATCGAGAGAGCGACTGTTTGAAATTCAAAACCGAGCGCTGATCAGCTGGAGCTGACCAACACTCGGAAAACGCCGCGCGACTATTATGCGGCCTTTGCCTTCGACATTTGGATATCGAGGACAGCCATCATAAAGCCCACCCCGTCATCGACCTCTTCAGCAAGGATAGAGAAGTAGTTCGGTTCGCGAGGCACAATCTCGCCGATAACTTCGCCGTATTCGAAGCGCAGATCGGCTTCGTGCTTTCGGGCTATCGCCTGCATCTTTGTATTCTCGGCCAAGCAGCTCATATAAAGATGATGCACGCCCCTGTTTCGGGCCGAGCGAATAACGCGTCCCATCAGTTCGGTGCCGACACCGCGATCCTGAAAATCTTGTTCGACCGAAAAGGCGGCTTCCGCCTCAGTGCCCCACGTATCGCCAAGTTTTCGCAACTCGGCAGCCGCATGGATTTCATTGCCGTCGCAATAGCCGTAAACGATGCTACCCATTTCCGACATCCGCTCTGCGTAATCCACGATGAAGGCATCGCTTACGGAATGCGCAAAACGGAGCCGACGGCTATCTCGGTTCAACCGCAGCAGATGATCGCGGAACTTGTCTCGTTCCGTCGGCCAGAGCTTGCGGATGTGTTGTCCTCCCCAGAACGGTTGATCGCTCATGTTATGAACCTCCGACCTGGACTACCGACATATGAGATCGTTTCAGACCGAGTTCGAACCATCCCACACTAAGACTTCCGGTTCTCCTGTCCGACCACCCATATGATCGTACCTTTAGGTGGTCGGGCGTGCGTGTCGGCCAACGCAGACAGTCCGCTCAGGGCGGAAATGATCTTAGTGTCAGCGTCGCTGACTTCCCACACACAAGAGTGCAGTGCAATATGAAATATTGCGGCGCAAAAAAGGAAGTCGGAGTTGCGAGGGCGGAGTGCAACCCTGCTATGACGATCAAGGCTGAATGCGGCGCGTGTCTGCGCATGTGGCGACAGGATCAGGGACCTGGGGGAAAGAACGACTATGCAAACGGTCGCTGCGGCGTATGCCGCTCGGATTGCAAAGGGTGAGCTTTCGGCCGATCCTGCACAAAAATCCGCCATCGCCGATCTTGATGCCGTTCTTGCCGCGGTGGATGCCCATCACAGATCGACGCGATTGCCGCTGGCGTGGATAACCCGCAGGCACAAGGTCGCGCCCCGAGGCTTGTACCTTTGGGGTGGCGTTGGTCGCGGCAAGACGATGCTCATGGATTTATTTTTCAGCATCGTGCCGCCGCGGCTGCCGAAGCGGCGTTGCCACTTTCACGAGTTCATGGCCGATGTTCACGATCGGATCGGGCAAGCGCGGAAGTCATCCCCCGGCGATCCGATCCCGATTGTTGGCCGTGGCATAGCCCGTGAAGCGCAATTGCTGTGTTTTGACGAGCTTCATGTCACTGACATTGCAGATGCCATGATCCTCGGTCGGCTTTTCGATCAGCTCTTTGCTGCGGGCGTGACAGTTGTCGCGACGTCGAACGTCGAGCCGCAGCGGCTTTACGAAAATGGCCTCAACAGAGATCTGTTTTTGCCATTCGTCGATCTGATCGAGCGGAATCTCGACGTTCGCGAGCTGATCTCGGATACGGACCATCGACTGCGTAAGCTTGCCGGCCAGCGGCTTTACTTCTCTCCATTGGGCGTAGAGGCCGACGAGGCCATGGATTCGCTGTGGACTGTGATTGCCGGGCAGCCACCCCATGGCCCAGATCGCCTCGAGGTGGCTGGACGAGAGGTTATGGTGCCGCGCCAGGGTAACGGGGCAGCTCGGTTTAGCTTTGCGCAATTGTGTGATGCGCCGCTCGGCTCGCGGGACTATTTGGCGTTGGCGCGTGCTTATCATACCGTCTTTATTGATGGCATACCGATATTGACGACCGCACAGCGCAATCCTGCACGCCGTCTCATCAATCTGGTCGATACACTGTACGACAATCGCGTAAGCCTCGTGGTCTCAGCAGCCGCGGAGCCCGACGCGCTTTATGTTAGCGGAGACGGATCCGACATGTTTGTGCGGACAGCCTCGCGCTTAATCGAAATGCGGAGCGCGGCCTACGTTGCGGACCGTATGGCTCGGCTCCAGACACCAACGGCATCGCTGGCGGAGGATGTGCCTACGACTTAATCCGGTGCGTCCTCAGATCCTGTTCTGATAGCTCCCGTGCGCACGACTCGATCAAAAGCGGCACGCCGTCCTTGATCGGAAATGCAAGAAACGCCGCCGGGCTAATCAGTTCCTGCGCCTTGGTATCATATATCAGCGTGGTTTTCCGCAACGGGCAGACCAGAAACTCCAGCAAATGCCGCTCAAGGCGACGTGTGGCTGGTGAATCGGCCGACGTTTCTGCTTCCGTAGGCGTCGCACCCTTATGTTCTGAATCCTGGGGCACCACAGCTTCCAATTTATTGTAGCGGCCCGTCGTCGCTACCGCCGGCCAGTTCCATTTCCGTTAGCGCGACCAAAACATCGGCCCTTGCCTTGAGCGATGGAGCCTCCAGCAACGCCTGCTTCTCTTCCGCACCAAACGGACTAATGACACACAGGGCGTTCACCAAAAGTTCGGTCGGGGCGTTTCCAATGGCGCGCCAGTCCGCGGTCAGTCTGTTGGTGTCGAGATAGGTCTTCAAGACACGATGTAAAACATCCCGGTCAACTTCATTCTCACCGCTTCCGGGCACGAGATCCTCAGCAAAGTTCTCGTAGCTGACTTGGAAACTCCGGTAAGGCGCCGGCGAGGACTCTTCCGATACGATGTTAAAGCGCGTTATGCCCGCTAACGTGATCAAAACCCGCCCGTCTTCAAGCTCTTGGAAGGCCGTCAGTCGTCCTGCGCAGCCGACGCTGCGTACGTTGCAGTCGGTACCGTCAGGGCTCTCGGGGCCGGAATTGCCAACCGGTTGGATCATTCCAAGCACGCGATGCCCGGCAATCACCTCGTCGATCATCGCCAGGTAGCGCGGCTCGAAGATATTCAGAGGCAGAGTGGCACGCGGCAGAAGTAACGCTCCACGGAGGGGAAACACCGGTATCCGCTTCGGCAAGTCAGAGGACCGCTTGTATCTGTCCGTCAGCACCATCTGCTCCTGCGCCGGGCATTTGCCAGGCTGCGCGTTACGAAAACATCAACGATGAGAGTTTGCGCCGTCCATCGATCGTGTCGTTATCCTTCGGACCCCATGCCTCAAACAGCTTCAGCAGCTGCTTTCGAGCGGCTTCGTCGTTCCAGGTTCGGTCGCGACGGAATATCTCAAGCAACTGATCGACAGCCTGCGTTTTCTGACCGGCCGCAACCGCCGCCATCGCAAGATCCATACGCGCTTGATGATCGTCTGGATTTGCTTTCAGCTTGGCCTCGAATTCGGTGACAGGACCTGCCGAGGACGCAGCTTCTGCCAACTCAATGGCCGAGCGTACACTTGCAACCGCCATGTCGGACTGTTTGTCGGGCGGAACCAGGGACAGAGTTTGTGCTGCCCGCTGGTGATCGCCACTCTTCAAATAGCAGTTTGCCAATCCTGCCAGGGCTGCGACATTGTGCTGGTCTTCGCTCAGTATGCTGGCAAAAATTTCGGCGGCCTGCTGCAGATCTCCGGTCTCCAGTGCCGTCTGGGCGACCTGCAAAGCCTCTTCAATCGAGGCTCCAGCGGCATCGACAGCGCCGCAGCGCGCAATGAACTCTCGAATGCCGCTCTCCGGTTGCGCGCCCATAAAGCCATCGATCAGGCCGCCGTCTTTAAATGCATAGACCGTCGGCAGCGATTGGACACGGAGTTGCGCGGCCAGTGTCTGGTTTTTGTCGACATCGACTTTGACCAGGCGCACGGTTCCATTGAAGCTATTGACGACCTTCTCTAGAACGGGGGTCAATTGCTTACATGGTCCGCACCAGTCAGCCCAGAAGTCCACAAGCACCAGAGCACTGCGAGATGCGTCAAGGACGTCGGCTTGAAAGGTTGCAGTTGTTGCATCCTTTATCGCCGCTCCGGCATCGCCGGTTGCCTTGGGTGCCCCACCGATGATTTGCATCTTCGTCTCCTAATTGTGCACGATCCTGCCGTTCCGACAGATCATGCTCAACACGTTGCAGCAGCTCTCACGCCTCGGCATGTCCGGGATCTGGTGAATGTGACAGAGAAATGCCATGTGGCTCGTGGCCAGTTTCTTTGAGGAACCTTACCAAGTCTTCGCGCCGGATCGCCGTTGTTGCCGTGTTTTCCATCGGGTGACAATTAATAATGTCATACTGCAAGAGCGCGTCATCAATGAAAACCGTTACGTCGCCGTCGTGATCATTCATGACAGCAAACGCTGTGACGGAACCCGGCGTAACGCCAAGCCTCTCCATAAGCAGGTCCGGTTTGCCGAAGCTCAGGCGCGCGCAGCCGATCGTCTTGTGCAGTGTCTTCATGTCGATAACAGCATGGCTTTCGGCGACAATGAGGAACAATCTGCCCTTGGCGTCCTTCAGGAACAGGTTTTTGGTATGCCCGCCTGGAAGTTCCTTGTGCAGCGCGTCGCTTTCGGCAACCGTGAAGACGGCGGCGTGCTCTTTCGTTTCGGTCTCAATCGCAAGTGCGGCGAGGCGCGCGAAGAGGTCCTGTCGCGTGGCCGGCATGAGGGCGTAACCACCTATCAAGTTTGAAGCTGTCGTCGTTTGTCGCGGCAACAGCGTACATTTGGTTGCAGTGGTCGGCACCCAGCTTCCCATCAGATGCCCGTTGTAGCGCCGAGCCCGCTAGTTAGGGGATTGTTCGCGGTGCCGCAACGCGATTCCGTATGCCGTCTCGGGCAATTCAATTCCGCCTTGCAATTCCGCCTGTGCTTTGCCATACGTTCCCGTCTGGACGCGCCCCATTGCGCTGCCAGACCGATATTGCGGGTGTAGCTCAGGGGTAGAGCACAACCTTGCCAAGGTTGGGGTCGTGGGTTCGAATCCCATCGCCCGCTCCATCGGTCGGCAAATCAGCGCCCAATTCGGGCTAACCGTCCATCCGCAGCCCCGACTTGCTGACATTAATTTGCGCTGTTCGCACGCTCGCGGCTCGAGCGCGGGCCATCCTGGTAGGATGGTACTCAGGCTGGAACAGCCGGTGAGCGATAAACAACACGGGCGGGTTCGCCGTCAGGCACCCCAGGCCGCGACCGCGGCCCGCCGCGTTGCGGCGCGCCCGCGCAGGGCCCGGCCGTCAGGCCGGAACAGCCCGTGAGCGATAAACAACAAGCGCGCATCAGCCTTTCTGTGCGGTCGGCCCGAGTGTTATGGGGTTGCATCTATCATCCGCCGCAAGGCCTGGTTGAAGCGTTTCGGCTGCTCGTACATCACCCAGTGGCCGGCGTCTTCGATGATTTCGGACATGAGCTCAGGGTGATGTTCGCCAATGACCTGCAAGCAGGTTTCGACGTCTGGATGCGCGATGACGTCGCGACGTCCCCAAATCGAGCGTAGTGGAACCTCAACATCAGCCAACGCACGTTTTACATTGTCTGTGGCGGCAAACTTCCGGGATCGGAACCGCGCCTTGGACACGTTGATCTGTTGAATTGTGACGGCGAGATCGTCGATCCGGTCCGGCTGCGAGATCATCAGGATTTCGAGAACGCGTCGATGGATTTCTCGCCGTTCGGCGTCGGTCATCGACGAGCGCTCCTTTGGAAAAGCGTCCAGCGCCGGCCGCGGAATGCCAAGCCCCGAGCACGCCAGCAGGATAAAGCCGGCGATATGCCCGTTGAGCTGACCGGCCGCATAAGTTCCGACGTGGCCGCCAAATGAAAAGCCGACGAGGATCGGCCGGTCTTGAGCTGGGATGAGTTCGCGGATTGCGCCGGTCACAAGGCCTGCAGACGTTTTCGGAACGAATGGCTCTGGCGGCATTGCGCTATCGCCAAGGCCTGGCAAATCCGCTGCCCAGACCGTATGGGTCTGCGAAAGATCGGGTATCGTGTGGATCCAATGCAGCCACGATCCCGAGCCTCCGTGGAGCAGAATGATCGGCCGACCCTGCCCCCAGCGCCGCCACGCCATGGATCCGGCGCCACAGAGCCAATCGACCCGTTCGGCGTTTGCTTCGAGTGCCTGTACATCTTCGAGAGTCGAGATCATTGATCTGCTGCTGCCTTAACTTTGGGCTGCCTGTCCGTGTCGCACATCATAATATGACGGATCAGCCAGGGCCTGTCGTGCGGAGGATAGTACGTGAATCAGCCAACGAACCTGTCGGTGAACGGAGAGCGGCTTTGGGCCAGTTTGATGGAGATGGCCGAAATCGGAGCAACCCCGAAGGGCGGTGTCAATCGACTAACGCTGACGGAACTGGATCGTGACGCCCGTCAGCTTTTTCAACGTTGGTGCGAAGATGCCGGGCTGACTGTCGCAGTCGATGCGATGGGCTCAATGTTCGCGCGGCGACCGGGGCAAGACAATGCGCTGCCGCCGGTGATGATCGGCAGCCACCTCGATACGCAGCCGACCGGCGGTAAATTCGACGGAGCGCTGGGAGTTATCGCCGCATTGGAGCTTGTCCGCAGTTTGAATGACCTTGGTGTAACCACCCGCCACCCGATTGAGATCGCGAACTTTACCAACGAAGAGGGTTCGAGATTTACGCCGGCCATGGTGGCGTCAGGTGTTTTCGCAGGTGCTTTCTCGCTGGATTACGCATTGGCGCGGACGGATGACGCGGGCGTCAAGCTGGGCGATGCACTTTCAGATCTCAATCTCGCAGGCCCGGAGCCTGTTGGCGGTCGCGATATCAAGGCGTTTTTTGAGCTGCATATCGAGCAGGGGCCAATTCTTGAGGAAGATGAGCTCGATGTTGGCGTTGTGACTCATGCGAATGGTCAGCGCTGGTTTGATGTGACGCTGACCGGCGTCGAAAGTCATGCCGGGCCAACGCCCATGGAACGACGCAAGGACGCTTTGGTTGGTGCGGCCCGCGTCGTCGACCTCGTTCATAGTATTGGGCACGGCTATTTGCCGAACGCTTGCGCGACTTGCGGCCGGATCGAAGTCTTCCCGGCATCGCGAAATGTGATACCTGGGCGGGCGTGGGTCACCGTAGACTTGCGCCATCCGGACGACGTCCGCCTGGATCAGATGACGTCCGCGCTGTTGACCGGCGTGCAGGACATTGCAACGCAACTGGGTTTGAGCGCTGATGTAAAAGAGATTTTCGCGTTTCCTGTGACCACGTTTGATCAATCGTGCGTCGACGCGGTGCGAAAGGCAGCCGCAGACTTGGGGCTGCGTCACTGTGACATTGTTTCCGGTGCCGGTCACGACGCTGTCTACATGGCACGCGTTGCGCCGACGGCAATGATCTTTACGCCATGCATTGGCGGGATCAGCCACAACGAGGCCGAGGATATGAAGCCCGAGTGGGCCACCGCCGGTGCCAATGTGCTCCTGCGCGCAGCCGTTGAGATGGCAGAAATCGTGACGTAAGCCGAGACCAGCAGTCGGCCGGCCGATGACTTCTGGATTGGTCGCGCAGGCCTGAGCGGCAGATATCGCAGGGAGGTATACGACAATAATGTCTCGAAAAATCGGGATCATCGGACTAGGCGCGATGGGCTTTGCGATGGCAAAGCGCCTGATCGAACGTCAGTATCGGGTCACCGGCTTTGATTTGCGGCCGGAACCACTTGCAGCATTGGCGGCCTGCGGAGGGCATACCGCCGAATCTCCGGCAGATGCCGCCGCGACAGCTGACATCTTGATCCTGATGGTTGTGAATGCCGATCAAGTTGATGATGTCTTGTTTCGTGATGGCGTTGCGGAGGCGATGCAGCCGGGTGCAACTATCGTCAGCATGGTGACGTCGGCGCCGGATCGTGTTCAGGCAACGGCGAAACGCGTCGCGAACGCCGGATTGCAGTTTGTTGATGCGCCCGTTTCCGGCGGCGTACCCGGCATCGAAGCGGGGACTTTGACGATCATGGCGGCGGCGCCAGACGCCGTATTCGCTGACGTGGAGCCCGTTCTGCGTGATATCGGCTCAAATACGTACCATCTTGGCACAGCTCCAGGCCAAGGCGCAGCCATGAAGACCGTGAACCAGCTGCTTGCTGGTGTTCACATTGCAGCCGCGGCCGAGGCGCTCGCGCTTGCCGAAGCTGAGGGGATTAACGCCGCAACCGCGCTTGAGGTTCTTTCGAACAGTGCAGCGTCAAGTTGGATGTTGCGTGACCGTGGTGCGCGCATGATCGAGCCCGGGCCTGAAGTCCGCAGCGCGATTGACATCTTCGTCAAAGATCTGGGCATCGTAGAAGACACCGGTCGTTCGCGGCGGTTTGGACTTCCGCTCGCATCGGCGGCCCTACAACTCTACTTGGCAGCGTCTGGTTCGGGGCTCGGCAAGCACGACGATAGCCAATTGTTCGCTCACTACCGGCGCGTTAACCGAACAGGTCCCAAGCAAGGTGAAGCGTGACCGGCAGTATGATCTGCTCTGTGGACTTTCGAAGTATAGCTGAACTAACTAATCTGGTCTGCGTTAGGCAGGAGTGTGGGCCGGCGACGTAATTCCGCCTATGGCGGAAATGGTCTAGTCTCGTGCTATCGACCTCATAATCAGGAACTTGGGAGTGAACGCTCATGTCTGCGGAGGGTGTCGCACGGGCATTCGACTTTGTCATCGTTGGTGCGGGTTCAGCAGGATGCGTGCTCGCCAACCGTTTGAGTGAGAACCCGCAAGTCACCGTCGCGTTGATCGAGGCTGGTGGCCGCGACATCAATCCGTGGATCCACATTCCATCGGGCTACTACAAGAATATCCTCAACCCCTCGATTACGTGGCAATTCGGATCGGGCCCTGAACCGCAACTCGATGGACGAACGATCAATTGGCCACGTGGTCGTGTGCTGGGCGGCACGTCGGCCATTAACGGCCTGCTCTACGTACGCGGACAAGCGAATGACTTTAATGTCTGGCGGCAGCTCGGATGCGTGGGCTGGGCGTTCGAAGACGTTTTGCCGTACTTCAAGAAAGCTGAGTGGCAGGAGCGCGGCGCCGACGACCTTCACGGAAGTGATGGTCCCTTAGGTGTCAGCGATGTCCGCATGGATAACCCGCTATGCGAGGCTTTCCTGGCATCCTGTATCGCGGAGGGTATCCCTAAGACTGAAGACTTCAACGGTCCGTCGCAGGAGGGTGCCGGGTACTACCAGCTCACAAACCGCAATGGCCGTCGGTCATCAACGGCTGTCGCATATTTGCATCCGGTGCGGCAGCGGCCCAACCTGACGATCATCACAAAGGCGATGACGGAAAAGGTGCTGTTCGAAGGTCGGCGCGCCATTGGCGTTCAGATCAAGTGCGGCGGTGAGCGCGAGCACGTCACAGCGCGAAAGGAAGTGATTCTGGCGGCCGGTGCGATCGGTTCGCCCCAGATCCTGCAGGTCTCTGGAGTCGGGCCGGCAGACGTCCTGCGTGATGCCGGCGTTTCCGTGGTTCACGACCTACCGGGTGTCGGTGGCAACCTTCAGGACCATTATCAAGCCCGACTGGTTTATGAAATGCGCGGTCGCGGCAGCTTGAACAGCGTCTGGCACAGCCGCATCGAGCAGGTTCGAGCCGGTCTGGAGTATGCCTTTCGTCGTCGCGGCATCCTGACGATTGGTGCCGGGGTGGTCGGTGCATTCTGCAAATCCACGCCGGATCTCGACGAACCCGATATCCAGTTTCACTTCATTCCGCTGTCCGGAGACGGTCCTGGGAAAGGCTTGCATCCGTTTCCTGGTGTGATTGTTTCCGTCTGCCAGTTGCGCCCTGAAAGCCGCGGGTCGATCCTGATCAAGACCGCTGACGCGTCCGACCATCCGGCGATCGTCTCAAACTACCTCGCTGCCGAACTCGATCGCCAGGTCTTGCTCGACGCACTTAAGCTGGGGCGGCGGATCGCGCAGCGTCCCCCGTTTGCCGATCTGGTCGTTCGTGAGGTTGATCCAGGTGACACTGTCTCGACGGACGACGAACTCATGGCGTTTGCCCGCGCGAAAGGGACAACGATCTTTCACCCGTGCGGGACATGCAAAATGGGCACCGATCCCCAGGCCGTCGTCGATCCGCGCCTGAGTGTCCACGGTGTTGATGGGTTGCGCGTGGTGGACGCGTCAATCATGCCGACGATGACGTCGGGCAATACAAATGCACCAACGATTATGATCGCGGAAAAGGCCGCGGATCTCATTAAGGCCGATCACGGCGCGAAGAGCGCGGCGGCCGCAGCTTAAGGACAGCGACATGGCACGACGACTAGACCTGGAGAGCGAGTACAATGCTCGCATGCGGGTGCCCGAGTACTCAGACATTCAGATGCGGTGGCAGTCCAAGTCTGCAGATTTTAGGACGTCGCGCTTGGGTCTTCGGCATCTGGACCAGGACTATGGCGACATGGAGCGCCAAGCTTATGATCTCTTTCTGCCGGGCCAAGGCGGAGATGACGCTCCGCTGATTGTCTTTATTCACGGCGGCTACTGGCAGCGCGGTAACCGTACAGACTATGCGTGCATTGCTGAGCCGTTTGTTTCCGCCGGGTATCGCGTTGCGGTGCCGTCTTACCGCGTCTGCCCGGATGTCGCGATCGCGCATATTGTGGGAGATATTCAGGAGTTCCTCGTTACGCTTTATGATCGCATTCCGCGCCGTCCGTTGGTGATTGGGCATTCGGCCGGCGGTCACCTGGCGGCAATGGCTCTGGCGACTGATTGGAGTGGTGTTGAGGGCGTGCCTGCCGATCTCGTAACGCATGCGGTTGCGATCAGCGGCCTTTTCGATCTTGAGCCGATGCTGCATGTCACAGAGAACGACGTGTTGTGTCTGACGCCCGAGACGGCAGAAGCCGTCAGTCCGCTCTCGGGTTCTCCGCCGCCGCCAGGCCGGCACCTCGTGGCTGCGGTCGGTGCGGAAGAAAGTCCGGAGTTCATACGCCAAAGCCTGGAGGTTTCCGGGCGGTGGGGCGATCTCAATGTAACGACTGAGTGCCTGCTGGTGCCGAACAGCAATCACTTCACGGTGCTTGACGAACTGATGCGGCCCGGATCCGGACTGTTCCAGCGGGTGTGTGCGATGGCCGATGCGATTGATGCCACGGAGGTTGTCACCAACGGCGTGGATCATTCTGAACCAACAACGCCCCTGGCTGAACCAATTGTGTCCACCGAAGAGCCTGTTGTGGACGAGGCGCCCGCACCTGCACCCACGCCCGTGGCGGGTGCTGACGACGCGTCAGAAGCGGAGGTG
Organism: Pseudomonadota bacterium; assembly: GCA_039039985.1. Classification (GTDB taxonomy): domain Bacteria; phylum Pseudomonadota; class Alphaproteobacteria; order Rhizobiales; family Hyphomicrobiaceae; genus JBCBWG01. Next base: position 33,572 of record JBCCOV010000017.1, read on the forward strand.
ATTGCTCCCTCGGGGCCGGATGACGCAACGACGTGAGTCAAGCGCCGAGCGCGGCTCGCGATCCGCGATCTCGAGTTCTTGAATTGCGGTATCGAGCGCCTGTGCCGCCGGGTGGAATTGCGGCACGCGGTTCAGGTCGTCGCGGAGATCGCGCAAGGCGCTGCAAATGGTCCCCGTATCGGACGCCGGTGGCCAGCCGAACGGGGTTCGGATTGCGAACATGCTCTGTTTTCCCTATCCACGACTGCGCTTGCCTTGGGACCCAATCGCATGCAGCTCTCGTGCCAAACGCACATAGCTACAGGGTCAATGCGGTGTGCTTTGTCTGTCCGGATGTCACGGGTCTGTTACGTGGTGGCGCTATCGCTCGCTTCGGTTCACGCGGTTAACAAGTGGGGCGAAGCCATGCCGTCTGTCCTAAATCGTCTTCTGATGAGTGTGTCATGTGCGGCGGTTATTGCCGTTGCGCCGGTCGCGGCCCAAGCCGAGTTGAAGGTTGAACTACTCGGCCGATACGAGACCAAGGTGGTCGACAAGGGTGCAGCCGAAATCGTCGACTATGACGCCAAGAACAAGCGCTTGTTTATCGTGAACGGGCATGATCGCGCGATTGATGTGGTCGATTTCTCCAATCCGCGCGCGATGAAAAAGATCAAGTCGATCTTGCTTACATCGCACGGCAAGACTGCGAACTCCGTTGCTGTGCATGGCAACATGGTCGCCGTTGCGGTTGAGGCGAACAATAAGCAGGCCAACGGCAAGTTGGTTGTCTTCGACTTGGACGGAAACCTGATTTGGGCGGTCGAAGTGGGCGCGTTGCCGGATATGGTAACGTTCACGCCGGACGGGAGTTACATATTGGTCGCCAACGAAGGTCAGCCGAGCGAGGATTTCAAGACCGATCCCGAAGGATCTGTTTCGATCGCATCGGCCAAGGACGGCAAGGTCAAGACCGTTTCATTCGGTGGGCTCAAGACAGAGGACTTTGGCCCGAGTGCGCACTTCCCGTCTCCCGATGGCACGTCCGTCGCGCAAGATCTTGAGCCGGAGTACATCGCGGTATCGGCGGACAGCAAGACGGCGTTTGTGTCATTGCAAGAAAACAACGCAATGGCCGTCATCGACATCGCATCCGGCAAGGTCACTAAGGTCTTCGGACTTGGGCTCAAGAACTGGTCCAACTTCAAGTTCGATGTCACCGACGAGGATAAAGCGACAAACCTCAAGTCGTGGCCGGTCAAATCGATGTACCAGCCAGACGCCATCGCGGCGTTCACGCACGACGGCGAAACCTACATCGTTACGGCAAACGAAGGTGATGCGCGTGACTATGACGGGTACTCAGAGGAGACCCGCGTCGCCAAACTGAAGTTAGACACGGCAAAGTTTCCAAATGCGGAGGATCTTCAAGAGGATACTGAGCTCGGACGTTTGAAGACGACCAAAGCCAAGGGCGACACCGATGGCGATGGCGACCATGATGAAATCATCGCATACGGCGCACGGTCGTTTTCAATCTTCAAGTCAGACGGCAGCATGGTGTTCGATTCCGGGGACGCGTTTACGCGTATCCTGTCGGAGAAGCACCCGAGCTGGTTCAACTCGCAAGGCCAGGAAAGCAACTTCGACAATCGCTCTGACGACAAGGGCACCGAGCCGGAAGGTGTTGCCATTGGTGTTGTGAACGGTACCCGCTATGCGTTCATCGGGCTGGAGCGGATGGGCGGTGTCATGGTTTATGACATCTCCAATCCGAGCGCACCGAAGTTTACAACCTACATCTCCAGTGCGGATCCGAAAGGTGATGTTGAAAAAGGTACGGCCGGAGACGTAGCCCCGGAAGGCCTCAAGTTCATAGCTGCCGATGTTAGTCCAACCGGCAAGGCCATTCTCGTGGTGGCGAATGAGGTCTCAGGTTCGACAGCGGCGTTTGAGCTGAACTAGCAGATTGCTTTCGCGGCTCACGTTCGATGTGCATCGAGGTCTGCGACAGCGTGCCTTGGTGCGCAATTGCCACGGTGTCATGCGCAATCGTAATTTCTGACCTGCGCCAGGGTTCGGTCTCATGTCATGGGCGCCGACCTCTGCGCTTATCCTACGGCCGCAGATATCGCCGTGCCATTGCATTGAACCGCCGGATTATAGACTGATAACCAAGAACTTTTGGATTAGAAACTCAAACCTCGAACATTGCAGCAACGCGTGTGGTCTGCCCTGATCATCCGCTTTCGGCATGTCGCAACGACTCTGATGTCACGACACGTCGAATTCAGGTAAACCGCTGTTGCTGCACTTGTGTGATTTGGGTCCAAATGGCATAACCACAACAAAATATTTCCGTAAGACCTCTCGGGTGGGAGCAGATATGCTGCGACGTTTCGTGGGCGTGTGTGGTGTAGCTTGTGCGTTGTTGATTGCGCTCGCAGCGGCAGTGCCGACCTTGGCGCAAGGCCAGTTAAAACTTCGAATTACTTTGCAGCTGCCACTTTCTAATCATCTTGGCCAAAACTTGGTCAGATTTAAGCAGATCGTTGAGAATAGAACAAACCGACGGATCACGGTCGAGATCTTTGACCGCGCCAAGCTCTACAAAGATTTCCAGGTTATCGACGCCGTGAGTAGCGGCCAGATCGAGATGGGGGTTGTTGCGCTTAATCAATATCGGAAACGCATACCTGCCGTTGATATCTTTGGGCAGCCTTTCATGTTCAATCCGCCGTCGCTGGTTAGGGCTGCAACAAAGCCCGGAAGCGCAATCCGCGCGCCGATAGATCAGGCCATTCGCGAGACGACGGGTACCATTCCGTTGTGGTGGCAGCCCTATGGAACCACGGTCTTCTTCTCGCGCGGGCGGAAGGGTATTCTGTTACCAGACGAGGTATCGAAAAAGCGGGTCCGGGTCATCAGTGAAGCTGAAGGTGATTTTATTAAGCTCTGTGGTGGAACGGGTTTTCGAATTCCTGGCTCGAAACAGCATAAAGCGCTGGCGGATAATAAAGTTGATATGGGAATCACAGGCGTTGCCGGCGTGATCTCTCGGGATCTGTGGAAGGTGAGTGATACGATTACGCAAACAGATCACTCTGTTATTGAGTTCCTGGTTATTATCAACTCGGCACTTTGGTCGCGACTTTCGCCGCAGGATCGATCCCTTATCCAACAGGCCGGACTGACCGCAGAGAAAGAGCTTCGCGACAAGTTTGCAGCTGTTGAAGAGCGTGCGTACTTGTTCGCAAAGAGCAAAAAGATGAGTATTTTCAGATTGGAGCAAAACGACATATTTATATGGCGTGCGTGTAGTGCGCAAATGCTGATTGACTTTATGGATCGCGCTGGAACGTTGGGTCAGCGCATGCTGAAGGCGTATGGAGCGTTAAGGCTTGATCCGTGTTGTTCAGAGGGCCCGCCCGGAAAGTTCACGCGGCGCTGACCGACACTGATTATGAGCCGCGAATGGCGTTGCAGTTGGCACGAGGGCGACGGCACGAGCTGCGGTTCTAAGGGTGCCGGGGGGTGTTGCCGCTCAACTTGAGAACTGCGGCGACAACGCGCGCTGTAATGTCATCGATGCAATCGGTGCCCGGGACGCGCAGGACTGGGCACGGTAGCGCTTTGAGCCACGCGTCGTGACGAGATCGCGAGCGTCCGGTGAAGCCGTCTTCGGGATTGTCGTACTGCGCGGCCCACGCAAGAAAGTTGGCGAGGTCTTCTTCGCGCCATCCGCCAACACCAAAGGCGTCATCGCCGAAGCGCCGGGCCTCTCGCTCCCGCAGTCGCTGAAGCCGTATGTCTGTTGGCGTTGAAACATAGACAACCAAGTCAAAGTAGCAGTGCGCAATCACGTCGCCCCAGCCGTCCAGTGATCCGGTCAAAACCCATTGGGTTCGCGGCAAAAACACGTCTTCCATCAGGCGGATGCGATCTTCGGCCGGGCGTTTGGTTCGAAACGGCGGGTGGGTCGGCTGCCAGAAGTAGTCGTCTGTGTCGTGGTGCGGGATTGCAAGCGCATGCGCAACGAACCGGCCGAGTGTGGTGACTCCTGACCCAGATGCGCCGGTAACATGTATTCGGCTTGACCGCATAACTCGGTACGTTTCTTGATCATGTGCGTGACATGTAAGTGAATGCAAGCGTGACGCAAGATCGGTTGCTGGCAGTCACCGCCCCAAAAATAGATGTCATGGGCCCGGTGATGGATCTCACCTTACGCATGCAAACTAGAACTCAAGCTCGGCGATCATTAAGGAAATGTCGTCAGGGTCGCGGCGGAGGCGGAAGCCGATGCGGCGTGCCAAGCCCAGCATGCGCGCATTGTGCATTGAGATTGTGCCCCAGACAGATTTACAGCCCGTCTCCCGGGCGCACTGAATGACAATCTCAAGCGCCTGGCGCGCAAGGCCCAGGCCACTCACCTCCGGCCGTACCGTGATCGAGAACTCTGCAGACTGGCCAGGGCCAACGCCGGCGACACGCGCGGAACCGACAAGCTCGCCGGCAAAGTGATCACGCCCCTCGACGACGACTGCAATGACCGTGTCGGGGTCTGGCGTACAAAAGTCGTGCGCCATACGTTCGGTAAGACGCGGCAGCGTGTGCAACACGCGAAACCATTTGTGTTCGTCCGGCAATGCATCGTAGCCGCGCACAATAAGTGGCGCGTCGGACGGGCGGATGCGCCGGACATGGTAGGTGTTCCCGTCCGCACAGCGCACGTCAAGTCCTCCGGCGGCAAGCTGTTCGCATGTCGGCGCTGTCGCGGTCATGGCTCGGCTCAATGATCCCGGGCTTTCGACTGTGAGATGGCTTGTACCTGGGAAGTCACGAGGCGAATGCAACAGCTTTATGCGTGCGCCTATCTGTCTGGTGGGCTCGCCAGTGGATCACGACTGATCGATGCGAGACTATCGGATAGTTCTCGATATTGGCGATGCGCTGGTGGCGACGATCTGGTAAGGGAGCGGCGGTGAGATTGCCACCGGGCTGCAGAAGGTTGCGTTGGTGCGTCTGGTCCTCTGAGTTGCTCGATCGCGCGTTTGTCGGTAACCAGCCAGCCACGGTTCACAACAGCCATCGTTCTTCGACGTGTGGCTGCAGACGGAGGATGACCCTATGGCGCGTAAAAAGATCGTGCTGATCGGCTCTGGCATGATCGGCGGAACACTCGCTCACCTGATCGGGCTGAAAGAGCTCGGCGATGTGGTGTTGTTTGACATCGCGGAAGGTATGCCAGAGGGCAAATCGCTTGACATCGCGCAGTCGAGCGCTCCGGAAGGCTTCGACGTCAAGCTCAAGGGCACGCAGTCCTATGCAGATATCGAAAATGCGGATGTTTGCATCGTCACGGCCGGTGTGCCGCGGAAGCCTGGGATGAGCCGCGACGACCTTCTGGGCATCAATCTCAAGGTCATGGATGCCGTTGGTAAGGGCATTCGGCAATACGCGCCAGGCGCCTTCGTCATCGTCATTACGAATCCGCTGGATGCAATGGTTTGGGCCTTGCAGAAGGCATCGGGCCTGCCGCATGCGCGCGTGGTCGGCATGGCCGGTGTCCTGGATGCATCGCGCTTCCGGCACTTCATTGCTGAAGAAATGAGCGTCTCGATTGAGGACGTTTCGGCCTTCGTTCTCGGCGGTCACGGTGACGATATGGTGCCGCTAACCCGGTATTCGACAGTGGCTGGTATTCCGCTGGACGATTGCGTCAAAATGGGCTGGCTTGCGCAGGACAAACTCGACGCAATGGTTGAGCGGACGCGCAAGGGTGGTGGTGAGATCGTCGCGCTGCTTAAGACCGGCTCGGCGTACTACGCGCCGGCATCGTCGGCGATTGCGATGGCCGAGAGCTACCTGAAAGACAAGAAGCGCGTTTTGCCCTGTGCCGCCTACCTCAACGGTGAGTTCGGTGTGAAAGGCCTTTATGTCGGTGTTCCGATCGTGATCGGTGCAGCCGGTGTCGAAAAGATCATCGATATTTCGCTGAACACCGCAGAGCAGGAAATGTTCGCGAAATCGGTCGCGTCGGTTCAGGGTCTTGTCGAAGCCTGTAAGCAGATCTCGCCGGATCTGGCCTGACGTCGTGCATCGCCGTCTCCGATCACACAGGGAAATCCAAGGTCTATCGACGCGACGCCCCGGGGAGCAATCCCCGGGGCAACCTGCGTAGCGCTGGCGAATTCAATCGGGTGTGCCGCCACCGCGAGTCTTTCCAGGAACCAACCGGAGCGACATCAATGAAAAAGGCAATCGAAGCTGCGCCGTTGAAGGCTGTCGGGCCTTACTCACTCGCAATCGAGGCTGGCGGGTTCGTACATTGTTCCGGTCAGATCCATCTTGATCCAGCCAGTGGCAGCCTGGTCGACGGTGATATTGCGGCGCAGACCAAACAGTGCATGGACAATCTCACAACAGTGTTGGCCGGCGCCGGTCTCGATTTCTCAGACGTCGTCAAGTGCGTCGTGTTTCTTGTCGACATGGGCGATTTTGGCGAGGTCAATAAGGTCTACGAGACCTACATGGTGGCACCATTCCCGGCGCGCTCCTGCATTCAGGTTGCGGCATTGCCGCTTGGGGCGCGGGTCGAGGTCGAGTGCGTGGCAAAAACTCGAAGCTGATCAGAATTGCAACGGATGCGCTGTTCCGAAGGGAACAGGCCGTTGACGGCAAAGTGTCCTACCCTCGAAGCCGAATGCCGCATGTGACTGGTCAACAGTCACCTATTTTCTCGCGCTTCGGGGGTAATTGACATGCTGCGTTTGATTTTCTTCGTCGTTCTGGCTGGCGCTCTTGTGATTGCTTTAACGCGCGATGTGTCTGCCGGGATCAAGATCCCTTGCACAGGAGATCGCCTCGTCAAGGTGTTGGATGTTCCGGCAGACAAGCAGCCGCAAGGCCGTGAGATCCATCTTGGATACAAGTTTCCCGGGTGTTTTTCCGAGGGTGAATGGATCGGATACACCGGGAAGAGTGACAGCTACGTCCATCTCGATAACGCGACGCGAGATTGGATGCTGAACGCGCTTGGGCGATCAGATTTCCCGCCCGTGCCAAGCCGGTTCTCGTACCCGGTCGAAGCTCTGCTGGTTGAGATTCTGACGGTCGGCGCGTTGGGTCTTGTGCTATTGTGGGAACTGTTTTCGCGGTTGTTCCGCCGGCGCAAGATGGAGGAAGCCTGAGAGCTGGCCTTGCGCATCGGCGCTTCAGCTCGGAGTGCACGATGCGCGCGATCTTCGATGCCTGATGGTCTTGTTTCCACCAAAGGACGCTTATGAGCCGGGGCTGGCGCACGAACTGAGTGCAGCATTTGATTGGATGAGCCCTCGCCGCTCAGTTGCTGCAGTTGTCATGATCACGCCGGCGATCGGCGCCGCTGTATTGGTGGGATATCTCGAAACGCAAGGGGCGCCGCGCAGAACGATGATGATTGCGCTAG
>JBCCOV010000018.1:0-40502 GCA_039039985.1 Pseudomonadota bacterium
CTTCCCGGTCGTACCGCCGCATGTCGAGTACAGCCTCACTCCGCACGGCCGGTCGCTTGAACCGATCCTGCTGGCATTGCGAGACTGGGGGGAAGCGCACCTTTAAGACTTCATCCGCCTTCGGCGGCATTGCATTGACGTTCCACACCCAGCACCGGAGGACGATGTATCGTGACCCACATACCGACGTAGGTATGGCGAGCTTTCTGTTCCGTTGTCTTCGGTTCCGATGCCTTCACGGTCAATGCGTTCCGCTGGAGAACTGTCAACGCTGCGATGGCAGACAAGCAGCCGACGATTGCCGTTCGGGCATGGAAAGACTTCCGATGCATGACCAGTCCTCCTCTGCAGCTAGGACTGAGCCGTCGGACGCACGACGATTTCGTTCACGTCGACGTCCTGTGGTTGTTCGATCGCGAACGCGATGGCGCGCGCGATAGCGTCCGCCGGAATGGCGTTGCTGCGATAGGCGTCTATGAAAGCGGCGGTCTCGGAATGTGTAATCGTGCTTGCCAATTCAGACTCGGTGACGCCTGGCGAGATGATCGTGCTGCGGATGTCAGGGTTCTCCAACCGCAAGCCTTCCGCAATGAAGTTTACGGCGACCTTTGTCGCGCAGTAGACAGCCGCGGTCGGGACCACGCCATAAGCGGCAATCGACGACGTGTTGATCACGTGGCCGCCGCCTTGCGCCTTGAACACGGGCAGCGCTGCGGCAATGCCGTACAGGACGCCCTTCACGTTGACATCCACCATCCGCTCCCACTCATCGACCTTCAAGGCCTCCAGCGGCGAGAGCGGCATCAGGCCGGCGTTGTTCACAATCACATCTAACCGGCCGAAGCGCGCGCAGGCCGCGGCCACAAAACTTGCCACGCTGTCACGGCTCGTGACATCCAGCTTATGCGCGATGACGTCTCCGCCTGAGGCGTTCAGTTCGTCAGCAAGTTTGGTTAGTCGGTCGATCCGCCGCGCCCCGACTAAGACGCGTGCTCCGCGTGCCGACAACAAGCGCGCAGTCGCCGCTCCGATACCGCTTGATGCTCCCGTGACGGCAACGACCTTTTCCAACGTCATCTGAACGCTCCTGTCCGCTGTTTTGCGCATTGGCTCAAGACGCCAACGCGCCGTTGCGAGACAGGTAAACGTGTGCGACTGATTAATGAACCATCCCAATTCTACACAAAGAGGTAAGTATATCTAACCAATGCCAACGGATCTGAATGCACTGTCAGTGTTTTGCGCAGTCGCAACGACGCGGAGCTTTCGCGCTGCTGCGGACCGTTTCGGCGTCACGCGGTCTGCCGTCAGCCAGACTGTACGGAAGTTGGAAGAGCAGATGGGCATTGCCCTCGTGCATCGCACGACTCGCAGCGTCAGTCTGACAGAGGCTGGCGATCGGCTCTACGCCGGCATCGGTTCGGCGCTCTTTGAGATTGAGACCGCTGTCGAGGCTGCGTCGGACCTTCGCAATCGTCCGCGTGGCCTGTTGCGGCTCGCGGTCTCTTCGATCGCGGAGAGCTTTATCTCAGGACCGCTGCTCGCCGGGTTCTTGGAGGCCAATCCGGACGTGACACTGGATGTCGTCATCACCGACGAAGAGTTCGACATCGTTGCGGCCGGATACGATGCAGGCGTTCGCCTCGGCGACGTGATCGAGCAAGACATGATTGCTGTGTCTGTCTCTGACGACCAGTGGGAGCAAGTCGCGTGCGCGCCGTCATATGTTGCACGTCACGGCGCCCCGGTACATCCGAGAGACCTGATCAACCACCGCTGCATTGGGTGGCGGCTTGCGCCGGAGGTAGCGCCGCATCGGTGGGAGTTCATCGAGCGCGGCCGCGAGTTTGACGTCGCGGTCAATCCGGAGATCACGACCAACGATTTGCGCCTGATCATTCGCCTTGCTCTGGCTGGGGCTGGTGTAACGATTGCCCCGGACGAGTGTCTCAGTCCTTGGCTCAAGTCCGGCGAACTCGTTCCGCTTCTTGACGCCTATCGGCCCCGTTACCCTGGCTTCTTCCTCTACTATCCCAATCGCCGCAACCTGGCCCCGAAACTCCGAGCACTTGTCGATCACGTCCGGCACCACAGACGGAGAAAAGCGGCAGCGCGGAAGCGATGAATCGGATGGCGGCATCGCGACAGCCGGCACCTCCCACATGATGGTTTCCTGTGAAACTGCGGTTTCTGATCTAGCGCGGATGTCTTGACATCCGCTGTTGCGTTCACCTAGGTCACCCCATGATGAAAGCAACCGCCAATCTCTTCAGCGTCTATTATCCGCCGTTCACATAACGGCGGTCGCTTTCTCTTGTTCAACCGCTGCGTATCAGCGGTTGAGGGCACGTCTTGAAATCCAGCATCGCAGCATCATTGGAGCACTGCGATGCGACCCAATCGTAAAATCTCATCTCTCGGCATTGTTGGTTTCGGCGCGTTTGGTCGCTTGATGGCCGAACACTTGCGTGCGCGTTTCGATCTCATCGTCAACGATCCGGCAATCGTGGAGATTCCGGCGCACATGCAGAGCCGAGTATCCGTCGGATCAAGCGCCGACGTCTGTTGTTGCGATGTTATTGTCTTAGCCGTCCCCGTGGGTCGACTGGCGACTGCAATCCGGGACCTGAGACCTCATCTCCGCCCCGGACATATCGTGGTCGATGTTGGCTCGGTAAAGGTTGTGCCCGTGCAGATCATGACGGCGGAGCTGCCGTCGTTTGTTGACATTGTCGGAACCCATCCTCTCTTCGGTCCCCAAAGTGCGCGCAACGGCATTCAGGGCCGGAAGATTGCCGTGTGTCCCGTGCGTGGAAACGCCGCCATGCGCATCGCTGCCTATCTGCGCCAGGAGCTGGGCTTGCAGGTCTTTGTAACCTCACCGGACTTTCACGATCGAGAGGCCGCTGTCGTTCAGGGGCTCACGCACCTTATGGCGCGCGTGTTGGTGCAAATGGAACCTTTGCCGACGCGCATGACAACAGCGAGCTTCGACCTTCTCATGGAAGCCGTCGACATGGTTCGCGATGATGCGCCCGGTGTTTACGACGCGATCGAGCGGGACAACCCATTCTCTGCAGACGTTAGGGAACGCTTCTTCGCGCTCGCTTCCGAGGCGACGCGCGATCTCGAACACAACGGCAGCAAGCGCCTGCGTACCGCTGCTCATGCACCCCTGCCTCGGTAACAACGAAAACGGAGCGGGAATTCCAAGCAATTCCCGCTCGAGGCACGACGCGTACTGGACTTTCACAAACTTCGGCCGACTGAGAGCATCTCCGCCATAAGCGGGAATGCTCTCATCTCAAATGCCCAATTAGTTCGTTCGCGTCGCACAACCTGGAATGTCGGCAACTTGGATCAAGCCCCATCCGTGAATCGGATCGCGGCCTGGTGCCCCAAGATCCTTCGCGGACTGCGAGAGACGGCGCGTCAAGTCCGCGACGCTGATTTCACGATCGGCAACGGCATAAGCCGAGGTCACGAAGGGCGCTGCGAACGAGCTGCCCTGAACGCGGCGCGTGCGCTTGCCTGGTATTGCCGCAAGAACCCCCGTTCCCGGAGCCGTAAAGTCGACTTGGCCACCGCGGGCCGCGCGGCGCGAAGCGCGCAGATTGCCGTCTACGGTCGCAACGCCGATCACGCCGTCATACTTTGCCGGGTATCCAAGGCTTTTGGAGGGGTGCCCAACCGCCGCGACGATAGCGACGCCTGCCGCCTGCGCCCGGGAGACCGCCGCCTTGAGAAACGGGCTGGCTGGGCCCGTCAGGCTCATATTAATGACGCGGACCTGGCGTTCGACCAGCGTGTCAATGGCGCGGACGAGGTCGAAGACATCGGCGCGATCCTGTTTGCCAATGCGGTGGAACGCATTCACCGCCGTCACGCTGGCTGCCGGAAGCAGCCCTGGTGCACCGCTTGACGCACCGCCGACCAGAATACTCGCGACCGCTGTGCCATGTCGCTTTGAGGCCCGTCTCCGGTCCTTTCGGGCGACGCTGATCACCGTAAGGTCCGCGTCGGCAAACGCGGGGTGTTTGTCATCAACACCCGTATCGATCATGCCGATTGCCGCATTGGCTGCGCAGACATTGAGCTGCTTGGACCAACCAACAAGCTCAAACTGAGGGCACCGACTTCCACAGGGCCGCCCGCTTGGGCGATAGCGCTCATATGGGGGGCGACGATACAATTCGTTCCGCGCCGCGGTTGCCGCTGGCGCAGCTCTTCGAATGACCCGAAGCGCGCGCCGATACCCCATGCGCCTGGGAACACGCAGTCGAATGAGATTGCCGCCGAGCGTTCCGCTGCGATGCTGTCCGAGAGGTACGAAACCACGACGCCGCAAGCGTGCCAGAGCTGACCGCCCGAGGCCCTGAACCACAACCTCGCGGCGTGGCCGTGGCCGGCTACGCGTGCTGCGCCGTGTCGACCGGCGAGTGCGACTTGTAGACGGCCGCCAGCGTCCGCTTGAGTTTAGACTCCGACTCGTACGGGAAGATGAACGCCCATCATCGTTGTCATCGTCATCGTCGTCATCATCACCGCCATCGTTGTCACCGCCGTCGCTGCCGCCATCATCACCCCCGTCGTCACCACCATCGTCGGCAAGGGCTGGCACCGGATAAAGAACAAGCAAGGCGACGCTGGTGCCGACGAAGCCGAGAACCATGCTGACGTATAGGGCGGTGGAAATCAGGCGTATCATGGGTCGACGCTCCGTCATGTCCCCTCACCTCCGATTAACGTTTTGACGCGATGCCATCTACAACGGCCGGCAGCACGGGTTATTCCTTCTGAAATGCGTAAAGGGATGTTCACGGCCTCGTGATCGACGCATTGGGAATACACTGCTCTCCACGACGTTATCCGTCGAGCGACCACGACCGGACATGCTGAATGCCAGAACGTATTCGCGAAGATATGGTCGCGCTTTTGCCGCGACTGAGGCGATTTGCATTGACGTTGTGCGGCTCCAGCGATGAAGCCGACGACCTTGTGCAAGCCGCATGCGAGCGCGCACTTTCGCGACTTAACCAGTTTGAGCCTGGAACGCGATTGGACAGCTGGATGTTCCGGATCGTGCAAACGACCTGGATTGATCGCACGCGTTCTGCAGCTCGGAGAGAGACAGTGACTGACACCGAAGTCATTGAGTCCATACCAGCAAACACGCGCCTCGCAGAGCAGACGGAAGCGCGCCAGTCTCTGGCACTGGTTCGTGACGAGATTGCAAAGCTCCCGGAAGAGCAGCGGGCCGTCCTCGGCCTCGTGACGATCGATGGCTTGTCCTATCAGGATGCGGCCAATGTGCTGGGTGTCCCGATCGGTACGGTGATGAGCCGGCTTGCGCGCGCGCGAAAGAAACTCGCAACAGCGATCGATCCGCAGGCGTCACCGAGGTTGTATCATCATGGGCAGACGGTATGACTGAGAGATTCACAGATGAAGTGCTGATGGCCTATGCCGATGGGCGCATTGACGCTGACACGGCACGAGCCGTCGAAAGCTACTTGCGCAATGATCCAGAGGCCCGCGATTTCGTTGCATCGCTGCGCCGCACCGCGCCCATTCTCGCCGCAGCGGTCAATGCGCCCATGGAAGAGGAACCGCCCGCGCATCTCGTTGATCTGATACGGAATGCACCGACGCCGGATACAACAGAAGATACGAGCTCCGCCAAATCAAGTTGGGCTGCGTCAAACGTTGTGCCGCTGTTCAAGCGAGGGAGCCCAATTCGTCACTCGCTTCTGCCGCTTGCGGCTTGCGTAACGCTCACAGCCGGCATTGCGCTTGGCATGTACGTGCGTGACATGATGCATGGTCATGGCGCGGCAGGAACCATTGCGATCGGCGTTGTGCCAGAAGACTCGAAACTGGCTGAAGTGCTGGAGACGCGTGCAAGCGGCACCGTGGTTGACGTCAGTTCTGATGCCAGCGCCACTGTTGTTGCCACGTTCCGTGATCGGCAGGGGCGCGCTTGCCGCGAGTTTGAGCTTCTTTCCAAGCAGACAGAGACCGATACGGTCGCAGCAGATCAGTATCCCGTCGCGGCAGCCGTCGCCTGCCGGGAAACGCCGCGCGCTTGGCGCATTATCGGTGCGTTTCGCATTGGCAACAAGGCAGACGACGATACGTCGGACTTCGTGCCATCCGGTGCCAACGAGGCCGACGCTCTGAAGGCGCTCATTGCGACAATCGGTGTTTCGACCATGTTGTCTCCGGATGCTGAGGCGCGGCTGCTTTCCTCAGGCTGGACACGTCCCGTGCAACGCAGATCGAATCCGGATTCAGATCTGCTGTAGCTGCTGTGGTTATGGGATTGGTTTGGGCGGGTCGTACGTGAGTCTTTGATTGCGCTGTTCGCACGCTCGCAGGCTCGCGGCTCGAGCGCTGGCTATCCTGCGAGGACAACCTCAGGCTGGAACAGCCATGAGCAATCAACAACCAGCGCGGTTTAGCCGTCGAGCACCCCAGGCCGCGACTGCGGCCCGGCGCGTTGCGCCGCCCCCACCCCAACTCGGGTGCTCCCGAGTTGGGCATTTGAAATGTCGAGATGGCGAATACGCCATCTCGATGGAGGCCCGAGCGAAGCGAGGAACAGCCCGTGAGCGAAAGCAAGTATGAGCGGGAATCACAATCTCTCACCACATACAGGGTCACCCCGGGCCTTGTGCCCGGGGTCCACGTCTCAGCGAACGCGAACGGTTGAGAGGCCCGACAGCGGCACAGTCCACACATCCAACCAACATCCGAGCCCGCTGCACCCTGGATCCCGGTGACACGCACCGGGATGACGTCCGTGGGTGTAGCCGATGATCTGCCACCCCAGACCGCGAACGCGGCCCGCCGCGTTGCGGCGCGCCCGCGCAGGGCCCGGCCGCAGGCCGGAACAGCCCGTGAGCGATAAACAACCAACGCGGGATATCTCCAGCCCAAACTAATAGGATGTTAAGTTGCGTTGGACTTCGCGGCCGGTCTGTAGCCGTCGTCCTGCGAAGTGATTTTAGCGGCCAGGACGGGTACCTGGAAATGACTGGCCACGAGTTGCAGAGTCTCATGCAGACTTCGCGACGATGTAAACGCGGGATCGTTCACCAACAGCACCATCGGGTTGGCCACGATCGCGCGGGCAAGACGCAATCGTGCGTCGGCTTCGGGTGACAAACCGTGTCCCCGTTCATCGAGCCTGCGCTTTCCCAGCGTGTTGATTTCCGGGCACTTATCGAGCCCCAGGACCGACCAGACATGCATCAGGCGGTATTGCGGGGCTGCGGGCGTGAGATCGCGCAAATTGCGTGCGGCACTTCGGCGAAGGAGGCACACGTCGGGTGACAGAAGCTGAAACGTCCGTCGCCGTTCGGCATGATCAAGCGTGTTGATTGCATGGCCGTCCAAGTGAACGCTGATGTCGTCGCTGAGTGGGACGAGACCAGCAACGCCCTTGAATATGGCATCGGCACCTGCTGCGGATTCGATCGGCACCTCGCGGACAATGCCCGGCGCAACTCGGATGCGTCGCATGTCGCCGTCAGCAAGCAAGCGATTGGTGTCGCCTTCGGACGACATCGCCGAAGCGCCAGCCTCAGCACTGTTGTTCACACGTTGCAAGTTGCGGACGATGAGCGCAGCGGAGGGTAACGGCATCGTACTGATGTCGATTTCGGGAACCGCGCGCCGCGCAGGGCTTGACGTTTCGCCGTCTGATACGCGCTCCGCGTCTCGTCGGTACGGCTGCTCGGCCGCCTGGCTTGATTGCTCAACCAAACTGGGAGACTTGAGCAAAGGGCCGATGCGTGCGCGTCCCTCCAAAAACGCAATCCGAAAGTCAATCGCCACAATCGCAGTGCGCAAGGGTTGCGCTATGAAGCCGAGAATGAGCAACGCCAGAATGAACTCTGCGGCTGTGGTCGTCCGGCCGAGTGCAAGCTGAATTGCAAGAGCGCCGGCCGTTGCCGGAATAAGAAGCTCGGGCAACGCTGACATGGCCCCTGCAACGGCGCGGCGCCCCGCAAGCGATGCTGCCATTTTTCGGCTGGTCCGCTTAAGGCGATCGCTCTCGACATCAATAGCGCCGAACTGCAAGAGCGTTGCCCGTGCAAGCAGCAGCTCCCCCAGTCTTGCGGCCAATCGGCCGCGATAACGCCGCGCCCGCCTCGTCCGCTTGCGCAGTATCGGAGCCAGACAAAGGCCGACAAGCAGGACGCCGGCAACCGGCAAGGTTGCGATCCACGCGATGCTCGGCACCAACAGCCACAACGCGGCAAGCCCGCCGGCGATCGCAAGGAAGCTAACGAGCAGCCCCGCGATGCCTTTGCTGATCCAGTTCTTCAGCGACGCGAGATCTGTGATCAAGCGCGTCATGGCGATTCCATGCCGTTGCTCTGCATGAGACAGTTCAATGGATCGCCTGAAGATCAGGAGGCGCGCATCGAGCACATAGCTCTGTCCAAGACGCTCGGCGAGTGCAAACTCCTTCGAGCGCAGTGCGATCGTCAACAGGGCTGCCGCAAGCAGCACCATCGTATAGATTATGCTGTCGCCCGTCCCTGGCGCCGCCATCATCCGCGACAGGACGAACGAAACAGCGAGCGCCAGCACGGCCTGGCCGATCCCAACACCGAACAAGTAGAAGAATGTTCGGACGCGATCGCCTGCGAAGAGTGGAGGCAGCATTACGCCACCACCCGCTCGCAACGCGTTTTCCCGCCGGCTCGCGCAGCCATGTCAGCAAGGAATTCACCGTTCTCCAATTGGGACAGAGACGCGATGCGCGCATCGGTCATTTCGCGCAGCTCGCGAACGGCCAACGGGGCCTGGAAGATGGCGCCGCTCACCGCGAGGACTTTGTGATCATGGCGGTTCAACCATTCCACGGATGCAAGCGCACCAAGCGCATCACTTGCGGCCAAGACTGTTCCGTCAATGGCGTCTCGGAACCGTTTGTCCTTCAGAATGAAGTTCGTTTCGGCCTGTAAGAGCCCATCCGCCACCTCGACCACAACAATGCCGCTGCCGCTGTCCACGGCGTGCGACACCAATTGCAAACCACGGCGGATGAGTATTTCTGGCGACGCTTTGTAAGTCGTCGCAAATCCGGCATCGGTGAAGTCGAGGGCGACCATCGCGCCGGCGTCACGGGCAGCCCAAAGATCGCCGCCTGCACCAGTGCCCGTAATCTTGACATAGCCCGGCCGGAGACCGACCTGGGCAATGCCCTTGACAATTGCGGCACAGGTCGTCGTTTTACCGGCGTTCATCGATGTTCCGACAACCGCAATGATCGGTGCCGAGATAACATCGTGGTCCAACGGCAATGCGTAGTCTGCGACGTTCACCGGCCGACCTTTTGCGTCGCGGAAGCGGCCTTGGATTTCGATCTGTGTCGCCGGCTTCATCTTAAAGTGACGGCTCAGCGCAACACCTGCGATTCCGCCGGCGGCGACCATTTGAGCGGGCCCCGCTTCTTCCGGCAAGTGCGCGTGAAACTGATCGGGCGCGTAGCGATTGCCGCACGCAAGAATGATCTCATCTCCAACGGACAAGGCCGAAAGTCTACCATTCGGCATTTCGATACGTGGGTGCTGCCCGATGCCTGTTACCGTCGCAAGTACGACGTCGCCGGCGCGAAAGCCCACAGGCGAGCGCTCGAGTGCATGAAGAGCGTGCTGTGGAACGCGACGCGTTGCGAATGACTTCTTGCAGGCCGACATACGTTTCGGATGCAGTTCAGTTTGCATGATCGTCTTCCTCTGAACACCCCGGGTCATGCCCGACACAGGAAGAACGTCACGGCTGGCTGCCTATTCCCTGCGCATTCCGAAAAATGTCGCCATGCGACTGCCAGCGGTCGGCTTGCACCACTCTCGGGCGGAAGCCGGTCGGATATTGCTGGCTCAGGGAACACGGCCGATGCAAAGATGTCGCGAGGTTCGGGTTAAACTGATCAAGACCAAAACCGAACAGGATCTAGTGACGGGCTTGGCGTTGGCTGGGTCGGCGCACACCCCAGCCGATTGGTCGCCGCTGGTTTCCAGGCAGCGCTGGATCGTTGCCCCAGATTGCCTGGTACGTGTCGACGCAGCGTCCACGGTGTTGCAGCACGACGCCGATCGTCATCAAGATGACCCACCAGGCTGCAATCACAAGCCACATCCAAACAGGCGCATTCGCAAGCCACAGGCCCGAGACGATCGCCCAGCACGACAGGGCCAACGCCAGGTAGCCGAGTGTTTTGTGGTAATGTTCAAAGATGCGGCGCCGCAGGGTCATATCGTAGTGGTCGCCATGCAATGAGCCATCCGGTGCCTTGTCGGTAGGCCCACCCTTGCTGCCGCGCAACCAGCCGGACATGAGCTGCAAACTACACAGTCCAATCAAGACCCAGCCAACGAACTGGTGCCATGTGCCGGCCGCTCCGCCGCTAGGAGTAAAGACGACAAGAAGCAGCCCGAACCCGACCAGTGCGGCGCCAAGGTACTGACTGGTGAGATGAGTCCACCACCACGATTTGTTGTCCAGTTCGCGAGGCCAGTTCTGTCGTGGCATGATCTTATAGTAGCGCGCCGCAAGGATCCCGATGGGGAACAGGACGGCCCACGCCGCGACCATCAGGCGGCCATGCCAAGCGACAAGCAAGTCGACCGCATGCTCCCGCGTTGCGTCGATCGGCAGGAACAGCCATTCCATAATCACCCCTTCACGGCGCCAGCTGTCATGCCTGTAATGATCTGCTTGGACGCCAGGAAGGTGAAGATGATCGGCGGGATCGCCAGCAACATGCCGGTGGCCATGATGACGCCCCAATCGATGTCGTGTTCGGTCAGTGAATTGACGAGCGTGACCGGCACCGTTCGCGTACTGCGATCGAGTAGGGCATTCGCAAGCAGAAACTCGTTCCACGCGATCCGGAACGTAAAAATCGAGGCCGCCGCCAGGCCCGGCCGAATGATCGGGACAACGACAATCGCAAAAACCTGGAATGCATTCGCACCATCCATACGGGCCGCTTCTTCAAGCTGAATCGGCACTTGCTGGATGAAACTCTGCAAGATCCAGATCACGAACGGCAGATTCATCGCAACGTAAATGAGGATGATGCCTGACGTTGTCCCGGCGAGACAACTGTCTTCACCAATGCAGAAGGTGAACGTCCAGATCCCGAACACAGGCACCAACAGAACCGCCGGCGGCACCATACGCATCAACAGGGTCGTCAACGAAAGTGTGCCGCGGCCGAAAAAGCGGAAGCGGACGATCGCGTAGGCCGCCATGCAGCCGAACACGAGCGTGATCGCGGTTGAGACCGTCGCGATGAACAACGAATTCCCAAGCGCCCGCGCGAATGAGGGATCGCAGTAGGTGATATGCTGTGGCGTGTACCAAAGCACGTTGCAGAGAACGGTCTCGTAGTTGCGCAACGTTGGGAAGAACAGGAGGCTTGACGTATCGCTGAAGATATCAACCTTCAGTCTCAAGGATGTCGTCAGCATCAAAAACACCGGGCCGACGGACATAAGGACCAGCGGCACCAAAAGCGCATAGAAGACTGCGTTGGAGGATTCGTTGCGGTGCGAGGCCATCCTCTAACCCTCCTCTGCGATGCGGCGAACGCGTCTTTGTCGGGCTTCGGCAAGCCGGTTATAGGCGAACATCAGAAGCGTCAGCACGAGTAACATGATGAGCAGGTAGTTCGACATCGCAGCAGCCACGCCGAGTTCCTGGAACTCCGATGTCGTTCGCGAGATCCGCAGCGCCATGATTTCCGTCGACAGGCCGGGGCCACCGTTTGTCATTACCAGGATGACTTCAAGCACCTTGAACGCGTCAATCAACCTCAAGAGGCCCGCAATAACGAGCACCGGCAGCATCAGCGGAAGTTTGATGTGAAAGATCTGCTGCCATTCGGTCGCGCCATCGATTTGCGCGGCTTCAAGTGCCGACTTCGGTAAGGACTGCAAAGCGGCAAGTGACAGAATGAAAATGAAAGGCGTCCACTGCCAAACATCCGCAATAATGATCGAGGCAAAAGCCCAGGACGGGTCCGACAGCCAAGGGATCGGCGCCAACCCCAAGTCCTTAAGTGTGCGGTTAAAGATTCCGACGCTCGGATGATACATGTACCGCCACATGAGACCGACCACGATTGGCGCGATCATCATCGGCAAAATGAATACGGTGCGCAGGGCCGACATGCCCTTGAGATTACGATCGAGCAGAAGCGCCAAGCTGACGCCTACAAACATTTCAAGCGTAACAACAAGAAACGCAAATGAGAGCGTAACACCAAACGATTCAATGAAGTTGGGGTCGTTCAGCAGGTTGATGTAGTTGCGCAGCCCGACCCACTCCGCCTCCTCTATGCGCTGGCTTGGATTCCAGTCGAGGAAGCTCGCGTAAATCATATACGCGATCGGATACATCAGGGCGACGGCCAAAACGATTACGGCCGGTGCCAAGAAAAGATACGGCGTGAGTGTGCTTGGCAGGCTGCGGTTCACGGCCATACGCCTTCCGGGTTGAAGGATCGGGGGCGCGGGGGCGCCCGCCGATACAGTTGTTCGTTATCGCAGAGGCAGCGCACCGATCTCGGTCGCCGGCCTCATCTCACGCGAACTACTTCGCGAAGGTGTAGTACCCGGCGTCTTTCATGATGCCTTCCGTCCGTTTGGCGACCAGGTCGAGCGCCTCTTTGACGGACATCTCACCGGTCATCGCCTTGGAGAGCGTCGTCCCGAGTTCAGAGTTGATCTTGCCCCACGGCGGAATGATCGGCCTCCAGTCCGGGTCGGCATTTTTCAAAGCTTCACCGAAGATCTTCATGTGTGGAAACTTCGCGTTGACCTCAGGATCGGCATGCGTGGAAAAGCGGGACGGATTGCCGCCGGCCAGCGCGATGAGTTTGTCGGCTCTCTTAGACGTCAGCCACTGCATCAACAGGAATGCGGCTTCCTTGTTCTGAGCATTGCGCGGGATTGCAATGCCGAACCCACCGGTCTGCGAACCGGCCCGGACACCAACCGGATGCGGCGCCCAACCGACCTTGCCGACGATCTTGGACTTCTCTGGATTGTTGACTTCTCCGGCAACAACCGTCGAGTCCAGGAACATGGCCGCTTTGCCTTGGAGGAAGGCATTTTTGGATTCGGCAAAACCGAAGGCCGTTGCACCTTCCGGACCGCAGTCGAGGATCTTCTTCAACGCCTCGCCCGCCTTCACGCCGGCCGCGTTGTTGACAATCGGCTTCCAGTTGTCATCGAGGACGCGCCCACCCAGCGGGGCAAGATGAAGAAGGAACGCATGGCTGGTCTGGTGACCCGACTTGCCGCGCGAGGCGAGACCGCCCATGCCGGGCTCCAGCTTCGGAATCTTGCAAACGAGCTCAAGCAGTTCGGCATAGGTTGTCGGAACCTTCAGCCCATGCTTTTCAAAGACATCCTTGCGATAGCCCAGCACGGAGGTTTCTGAACCGAACGGGATGCCGAACAAGCCGCCTGTCGGGCCCGGCAAATACCCCTTCTTGCCACCAGCAACCCCAATGTTCTGAAGATAACCGTCGATCAAATCATCAGGATCATAGTTCGGGTCTGCGAGTTTGGGATTCATGAAGAAGCGCGCAAGCGGTTCAATCTGATTGGCGAAGACATAGTCCGCCTTGGAGAACACCACGTACGCAATCAGGTCGTAGTCACCTTTGCGCTTCGTCAGCTCCAGCGTTTGCTTCTGGCGCATGGCTAGGTATTGAAGCTGATCGACCTCGACCTTGATGCCGGTTTCCTTCGTGAACTCCGGCAGCACCTTCATGACGGCGTCATAGTGGGGATGCGCCGGGAAATTCACCACGAGGGTCTTTCCCTTATAGGGCGCATAGGGATCGGCGGCGACCGACGCCCCTAGCGCAAGGGTCGCGGCCGCAAGTGCGGTCACGCCTTTGATTATGGTCTGTCGCATTTGTTTCCTCCCGGTCTGTTGGTTTTACAGCTTCTAGAGTGTGGTGCCGGTTTCGTTGTCGAACAGGAGCACGTCGTCGGGTCGGATCGCGAACTGCATGGTGCCGCCTTGTGCAATCGGTTGCTCGCTGTCGTACTCGACAAGCAACTCTGCGCCGCCACAACGGGTCACCAGGATCGACTGAGCGCCCAGATACTCTGAGACGAGAATGCCCAACTCAATCGGTGAGCCAAGCGTCGTGTCCTTTTGAAAGGACGACGGGCGAACTCCGATTGTCACCGCGCGATCCTGCCCATTGGGCAAACGCGCTGAAACAGCCTCGGACAACTGTAGGGAAAAGCCGTCTCCCACGGCATGGAGTTGGCCCGCATGCTCAGTCAGTTGCGCGTCCAGAAAGTTCATGGTCGGGCTGCCGATGAAGCCCGCGACAAACTTGTTGGCCGGTCGTTTGAACAATTCCTCGGCCGTGCCTTGCTGTTGCACGTGCCCGTCAGACATCACGACGATCCGGTCGCCTAGGGTCATGGCCTCAACCTGATCGTGGGTGACGTAGATCATGTTCTTATCAAGTTGCGCCCGCATTTGCGCGAGTTCGGTGCGCATCTTGAGACGCAACTTTGCGTCCAGGTTCGACAGCGGTTCATCGAAGAGAAACGTCGACGAGTCGCGGACAAGCGCCCGTCCCATCGCAACGCGCTGGCGCTGCCCGCCGGACAACTCCGCCGGCTTGCGGTTGAGCAGGTGCTCAATGTGCAGCATTTCAGCGACACGTCGTGTTTTGGTATCGATAACACTCTTTGGCTCGCCACGTAGGCGCAGCGCGAACGACATGTTGCGCGCGATATTCATGTGCGGGTAAAGCGCGTAATCCTGGAAGACCATCGCGATATCGCGATCTTTGGGAGCCAAACTGCTGACAGGTCTGTCGTCAAAATAAATCTCGCCGCTGCTGACGCTCTCAAGGCCAGCAATCATCCGTAAAGTCGTGGATTTTCCACAACCAGACGGCCCGACCAGTACGGTGAATTCTTTGTCTGCCAAAGCCAGATCGACACCGTGGAGCACCTCCACGTCGCCATAGCGCTTGACGAGCTTCTCAAGGCGGATTTCCGGCACGCGCCCGCCCTCCATTTCGTTTCCTCGGCTTGGCGAAACTCTGTCGGTTCCATCCAAACTGTGATAGCGCTAACAGGTGTGGTGAGATGCCGCAAGAGAAATTTGGCACGCCGGTCAGTCGTGATAAGAGCTGTTGGCATACCCAAACCGGAACTGGATTGCGCGACAAGGATGGTAAGTCGGACCGATAAAAGGCGCGCGCGCAGGAGTGCACCAGCTGCCGCAAAGGAACGATTGCGCATGAGCGACGTCGCCCGGATTGCCGGCGTGTCGCCCATGACGGTTTCGCGAGCCCTCCGCAACAATGCACCGGTTTCCCGCGAGACACGTGAGCGCGTTCTCAAGGTTGTCAGGCAGTTGGGCTATGTGCCGGACCAGCTGGCATCCGGGCTCGCCTCGCAACGATCCGGGTTCGTCACTGTCATGGTACCCTCGCTCAATAATCCACATTTCGCGGAAACCGTCGGAGCACTAACAGACTTGCTGGCAACCGCCGGCTTGCAAGTTCTGATCGGACATACCGAGTATCAGCCCGAGCGGGAAGAGCAACTGATCGTAACAATGCTGCGTCGGCGGCCAGAGGCGATCGTGCTCACCTACGATGGTCATACGCGTGCGACGCGGTCAATGATTGAGGCGTCCGGCGTGCCTGTGGTCGAGATCTGGGAGACGCCGCGCCGGCCACTTGAACATGTCGTTGGCTTCAGCAATCGCGATGCGGCCAGATCGCTGGCAGAAAAACTCATAGATGCCGGCTTCCGGCAGTTCGCATTTCTGGGCGAGTCCGATGACAAAGATACGCGCGGCGCCGCACGTCGAGCTGGTGTGCTTGCTGCGCTGAGAGCTGCGGGTCTGCCGGACCATCGGGTGCTGGCCTTCGCACCCCCACCAATTACGATGCAGCAAGGCACGCGCGCCCTTCCCGAAATCCTGGAACGTTGGCCGGAGACAGAAGTTGTCATCTGCGTTTCGGACCCCTGCGCATTTGGTGTTTTGACGGAATGTCAGCGGCGGAAGATTGCAGTACCGGGCAAGCTGGCTGTTGCCGGTTTCGGTGACTTCGAAATCTCCGGGATATCGGTTCCGGCGATCACGACCGTCGCCGTCGACGCTCAGGCGATCGGCCGCAAGGCCGGCGAACTCATTCTGGACATTCGTGCCGCTGAGATGCGCGGCGTTCGCCTCGACCGCCAATCGATACCCATCCACGCCGTCCCCGTGCTGCGGGAGAGTACGTAATGCAAACGGCAGCGACTGTAGACAAGACCTGAATCAGGACCCGGAAGACATGCCATTTTACGAAGCGTTCGATCCACTCTTTGAAACCTATGTGCTCGGAAACGCACCGGTGAAGCAGATTGCGACCGGGTTCGATTGGGTCGAGGGACCAGTCTGGTTTGGCGATGCGGGCTGCCTCCTGTTCTCCGACATTCCCAACAATCGGATCATGCGATGGACGCCGGACGGTCACGTGAGTGAGTACAGAGCACCGTCGAGTTACGCGAACGGAAACACGCGTGACCGCGAAGGCCGTTTGATCACTTGTGAACATGGCGGCCGACGCGTCACCCGGACAGAACTCGACGGGTCCGTCACCGTGATCGCCGACCGTTTTGATGGCAAGCGGCTCAACTCCCCAAACGACGTTGTCGTGAAATCGGATGGCAGCATCTGGTTCTCGGATCCGCACTACGGCATCATGACAGATTACGAGGGATACCGTGCTGAGCAGGAGCTGCCTTGCCACGTGTATCGTGTCGACCCGCAGAACTTTGAAATCAAGCCGGTACTCAAAGACTTCAAAGGACCGAACGGACTTGCCTTTTCGCCGGATGAAACGCGCCTCTATGTTGCCGATACCGGCGAGATGTTTGATCCGACGGCGCAACGGCACATCCGCGCATTCGACCTCGACAATCATGGCGAGATCAGCGGCGGCGGCGAGATCTTTCACGCGATCAGTCCGGGCGCGGCTGATGGATTTCGGGTCGATACGGACGGCAACATCTGGTCATCGGCAGCGGACGGGGTTCACTGCATTTCACCGTCTGGCCGGCTGCGGGGAAAGATCCTCGTGCCTGAGCTGGTCTCCAACGTATGTTTCGGGGGGCGTGCAAAGCACGTCCTCTTCATCACCGCGACGACGAGCGTCTATCGGATCGTTCTCAATCGCAACGGCGTGCAGACGCCTTAGCAGCTGGAGAGTTCCGAAGGCCGTCGTCACGCATGCAGTGAGGACATCATGAGTAAACCTGCGTTCGAGCACACATCTCGCCTCACACACGACGGTGTGTTGCGGATGTTGTCGGCTGGCGTTGCCAAGGCCGATGAGATCGGTCAGCCGCAATGCATTGTCATCGTTGACGCCAGCGGCGAACTCCTCGCTGAGATCCGCATGACGGGTGCGAAATTTCTTAGTCGAAAAACAGCAGCCGCCAAAGCGATGACATCCGCATCTCATGGGATAGCGTCCGCAGAGATCCCGGAGAGCGTGGCAACCTATGTGGGCCTCGCGAGCGACGGGCATGTCACACATCTACCGGGCGGGTTGCCGGTTCTCAAAGACGGCCGCTGTCTCGGCGGCATCGGTGTGGGTTCCGGCGCGCCCGATCAAGACCTTGCCGTGGCACGGGCAGCGCTTTCCGCCATCGACGCCGAACCACAGTGACCTGCGGTTTCGTGAGCGCCAGCGCCGGCCGAGACGCGCAGGACCATGTCATGGCCAAGGACGTACCAGTGGAGCCGGGCATGACTGCAGAACAAGATAGTCCGTCGATTTACCACGACCCCTGGTGCGGCGGCCGTATTGCGAAAATCCGGGAGCGAAACGCATGACAGTTCAAGTTGCGATCATCGGTTGCGGTGTGATGGGCAGCGTGATCGCCACACGCCTGATGCAGTGCGGGTGCACGCTTAGTGCGTATGACATCGATCGTGAAAAGTTGCGGCCTCTCGAGGCGTTGGGCGCGTCAGCGTCGGAGACGCCGGAGGACGCGGTTCGCAACGCCTCGTTTGTCATCTTGAGTCTGAATTCTGCGGAGATTGTCCGCGCCGCGGTATTCGGGCCGAATGGCGTTGCAGACGGTGCCGCGGCGGGCACGTTGATTATCGATATGTCCTCCATCGACCCGCAATCCACGCAAGCGCTCAGCGCAGAGGCGGCGGACCGTGGCTTGAGATGGTTGGATTGTCCCCTCTCGGGTGGTGCGCCGAAGGCCGCAACTGGTGCTCTGACCGTGATGGCCGGAGGCGAGGCGCAAGACTTCGAAGACAGCAAGGCGGTGATGAACCATTTGTGCGCGAACTTCACGCATATGGGGCCATCAGGTGCCGGGCAAACAACAAAGCTCATCAATCAAGTGCTATGCGCTTTGCATTTCATGGCCGTGGCCGAGGCGACCCAATTGGCCCTCGATGCCGGCGTCGATGCGGCAAAGATTCCTCAGGCCCTGAAAGGCGGCCGGGCGGACAGCGCAATTCTGCAAGAGTTCATGGCCAAGTTTGCCGCCCGCGATTACACACCGACCGGACGCATTGACAATATGGTCAAAGACCTCAATGGGGTGCAGGACTTGGCGCGCACAACGAAAACACCCATGCCGTTGACGGCTGCATGCGCAGAGATTCATCGCTTGCTGGACTCCGCAGGTTTGGGCGGAGAGGACAACGCGGTGCTCATGGCATACTTCGACGGCCCGACCCTGTAGCCAGCCGCCATATGTGCATGTGGTTCGCAGCGGACGCTTAGAACTTGTTCAGTCGAGCTGCCAAGCGCTAGCTCGACGATCCGTATCCACCACCCGACGGTGTGTGCATGATAAACAGATCGCCTGGGTAGACCTCGTTTTGGCCGTTGCCGTCTTGGGTAACGCGCGTGCCATCAGCGCGCTCGATCCATTCTCGCCCGACCTCTCCGGCCTCGCCACCGGCAACGCCGAATGGCCGGACCCGACGGTGGGAGCAAAGCGTTGTGACGGTCATTTGCTCAAGAAAGCGCATCTTGCGGGTACAGCCATCGCCACCCGTGTGGCGTCCCTGCCCCCCGGAGCCGCGCCGGATCGACCATTCCTCCAAGCGCACAGGGAAGCGGAACTCCAGCATTTCGGGATCGGTGCCGCGCGTATTCGTCATATGCGTCTGAATGGCCGAGCAGCCATCGAAGTCTGGGCCTGCGCCGGTACCTCCACAGATGGTTTCGTAGTTTTGGATCCGGTCATTGCCCCAGACGTAGTTGTTCATGGTGGCCTGGCTTCCGGCGATGACGCCGAGCGCACCAAACAACGCGTTGCAGGTCAATTGACTGACTTCGGTGTTGCCGGCAATCACCGCTGCCGGATATTGCGCGTTGATCATCGAACCCTCCGGCGCAATGATCTTCAGCGGCTTGAGGCAGCCCTCGTTCAGTGGGATGTCGCTGCCGACCAGCGTGCGAAACACATACAAAACGACCGCGTGGCAGACGGCGAGCGGAGCGTTGTAGTTGAACGGGTTCTTGCCGGCCGTGCCGGTGAAATCAATTTCGGCTGTTCCGTCCTTGGCGTTCACCCGCACGGCGACGCGAATGAACTCACCGTTGTCCAGTTCGTAGTCGTAGGTTCCATCGCTCAAAGCGGTAATCACGCTGCAGACGCATGCTTCGGCATTGTCTTGTACATGCCGCATGTAAGCGTGCACGACATCAATACCGAACTGGCGGATCATGCTTTGGACTTCGCGCACGCCCGTTTCGTTTGCCGCGACCTGAGCGGCCAAGTCGGCCATGTTCTCATCGATGTTGCGACAGGGATAACGACCTGACGCGAGCAGTGCACGCGTGTCTGCTTCGCGGAACACACCGCCATCAACCATTTTGAAGTTGTCAATCACGACGCCTTCTTCATCGATGTGCGTGGAATCCGGCGGCGCTGAGCCGGGTGTCTTGCCCCCGATATCGGCGTGGTGCCCCCGTGACGCCACGTAGAAGAGAACCGTGCCGCCGGCCTCATCGAAGACCGGCGTGACAACCGTGACATCCGGCAAATGTGTGCCGCCGTTGAAGGGTGCATTCAGCACAAAAACGTCGCCGGCCTTCATATCGGGATTGCGACGGATGACTGTGCGGATCGCTTCCGACATGGAGCCGAGGTGAACGGGCACATGCGGGGCGTTGGCAACCAGATCCCCTGTCGGATCGAACAGCGCGCAGCTGAAATCAAATCGTTCCTTGATATTGACGGAGTATGCCGTGTTGGCGAGCGTCGCACCCATCTGCTCGGCAATCGACATGAACAGGTTGTTGAAGACCTCCAGCATGATCGGATCAGCGCGAGTCCCTACAGCTTCTGCGCGTTGAAGCGGCTTGGCGCGTGTCAGAATGAGATGTCCATAGGTATTGATTTCCGCTTGCCAGTCCGGCTCGACGACATTGGTCCCTGTCGGTTCTTTGATGACGGCGGGCCCAACCACGCGTTGTCCGGGCCGCATCAATTCGCGATCGTAAAGCGGGACAGATCGCGCCTGGGCGGCAAAGACGGCGTCAATCCTGTCGACCGGTTCAGGCGTAACACCGCTTGGGTCTTGCGCTCGATCTGTGATTTCACTGGCGCCACCAATTGCCTCAACAGTCAGCGCTTCGAATATGATTTCACGCGTCTCTGACGCAAACCCAAAGCGCGCCTTGTGGGCGGCGTTGAAGCGATCGCGCAGTTCCGATGCGTTGCCGAAATCGACCTCCAGCGGCTGGTGCGAGCCCCGATAACGAAGATGGGCGCGCCGCTCGACGCGAATGGCCTCAGCATCCACACCTTGATCGGCGATTTCATTCGCTGCATCCGATGCCAGCTTATCCAACAGCGTGCTGGCGCCGGCAATTTCGTCGAGGCCATGCTCATACTGATGCTCGCGCATGCTGCGGATCTCTGCGAGGCCCATACCATAGGCCGACAGCACACCCGCATAGGGGTGAACAAACACCCGCTCTATGCCGAGCGCATCGGCCACCAGACAGGCGTGCTGGCCACCTGCCCCACCGAAGCACTGCAATGTGTAGCTTGTAACGTCATAGCCGCGCTGGACGGAGATCTTCTTAATCGCGTTTGCCATGTTGTCGACGGCGATCCGCAAAAAGCCCTCGGCCGTTTCCTCAGCCGATCGCTCGGGCTGATCGGTCGCAGCCGCGATCTCACCGGCGAGCGTTTTGAACTTCTCGCATACGACGTGGGGATCGAGGGGTTGATCGGCATTGGGACCAAACACCGCTGGAAAATGGTGTGGCTGGAGTTTGCCGAGCATGACATTGCAGTCGGTCACCGTCAGGGGCCCGCCGCGCCGATAGCAGGCCGGGCCCGGGTCCGCGCCGGCCGATTCCGGGCCAACCTGGAAACGTCCGTCCTTGAACGTGAGGATCGAGCCGCCACCCGCTGCCACGGTGTGAATGTTCATCATGGGCGCGCGCATACGCACCCCAGCGACTTCCGTTTCGAACGATCGCTCGTACTGCCCCGCGAAGTGACAGACGTCGGTCGACGTGCCGCCCATGTCAAAGCCGATGAGCTTGTCATAACCGGCAAGTCCGGCGGTTTTGACCATGCCGACAACGCCGCCTGCCGGGCCGGACAGGATCGCGTCTTTTCCTTGAAACAATGTCGCGTCCGTCAGCCCGCCATTGGACTGCATGAACATCAGGCGTGTGCCGCTTTCCGCACCCAGATCGTTGGCGACTTGTTCGACGTAGCGCCGTAAGATCGGTGACAAGTAGGCGTCGACAACGGTGGTGTCGCCACGCGAGACAAGCTTCATCAGAGGCGAGACCTGATGCGACACCGAGATCTGCGCGAATCCAAGCTCTGCTGCGATGGCTGCAATGCGGGCTTCGTGATCAGGGTTAAGGTAGCCGTGCATGAGCGCGATTGCGACGGAGTTTATACCGTCAGATTTCGCGGCCGTAAGCGCGGCACGCACCGTGTCCTCGTCGAGCGGATGAATGACCGCGCCAGCCGCATCCAAGCGCTCCGGCACTTCAACAACGCGCTCGTAAAGCAGTTCTGGCAGTTTGACATCCAGATCGAATAGGCGCGGGCGCGCCTGGTGTCCAAGGCGCAGCAGATCGCCGAAGCCTTGCGTGATCAACAGTAGCGTGCGGTCGCCCTTGCGCTCCAAAAGTGCATTCGTCGCAACCGTCGTCCCCATCTTCACGGATTCGATCGTGCCTGCCGGAATGGCCGCGTTCTTCTTGAGGCCCAACAGATCCCGTATCCCCTGAACGGCCGCATCAACGTACTGTTCCGGATTTTCTGAAAGCAGTTTGTGCGTGACTGTCGTGCCGTCCGGCCGGCGACCGACGATGTCCGTGAACGTGCCGCCACGGTCGATCCAGAACTGCCACATAACTGGCGCTCCTCATTAGCTTGTTCGCGTGTGAGTATCTGGCAAGCTCGATGCCGCTCAGCTCGGACTCACGCCGGCTCACCCATAGACCAACTTCGGCAACCAGAGCGCGAGACTTGGGAATGCGATCAGCAGCGCAAGCATCACGAACATCGAAAACACGAACGGAACCGCTCCAATCATGACGTCGTTCATGGAGCCCTTCGGACGTATACCTTGAACCACATAGAGATTGATTCCAACAGGCGGCGTAATCAGCGCCAGCTCCAGCAGCACCATCAGCAGGATACCGAACCAGACCGGGTCATATCCGAGTGCCACGACAATCGGTGTCACCAATGTCGCAGTCGTCAGCAGCATGGAGAGTGTCTCCATGAAGCAGCCAAGCACAAGATAGAACGCAATGATCATCAACAGCGTCTGAAACGGTGTCAGACCGAGTTCCACGATTCCCTGTGTCAGCGCCTGCGTAATCCCGAGTGTCGAGAGCACAAAGTTCAGAAAGACGGCCGCCAGGATGATGAGCATAATCATCGCGGTCGTCCGCATCGTGCCTTCGACGGCCGCGCGCAACATGGCAATCGTCAACGACCCATTCGCCGCCGCAAGCACCATCGCCGCGACAACGCCCAGTGATGCGGCCTCTGTGGGCGTGGCAAGTCCGGCGTAAATCGACCCGACGACAACGAGAAAAATGCCGATTGGCGGCAAGAGATCGATGAGCGCCACGAAGCGCTCGTGCCAAGTTGCCGTCACGCGTTCTCCACCCCACGACGGGCGCAACACACAGGCGATCACCACCGTCACCATAAAAATGAGCGACAACACCAGCCCAGGCAGGAAGCCCGCGAGATAGAGCTCCGAGACAGATGTGTCCGTGAGCAGGCCGAATAGGATCAAATTGATCGAAGGCGGGATCAAGATTCCCAACGTACCGCCGGCTGCGACTGTCCCGAGAAACAGCGGCTCATTGTAGCCGCGCTTCTCAATCTGCGGCAGCGCCACTGTGCCGATCGTTGCCGCGGTTGCGACGCTCGATCCCGACGTGGCCGCGAACAGCGCACTTGAGCCGATGTTGGAGTGCATCAGCCCGCCCGGAAGCCAGGCCAGCCACTTGACGATGCCGTTGTACATGCGCTCGGTGATGCCGGCGCGCAAAAGGATTTCGCCCAGAAGAACAAACATCGGAATGGCAACAAGCAGGAAGTCGGTGCCCGTCTGCCACAGCATGTCCCCCAACGCGCGGTGCAATGGCATAGCCGACGCAAAATACTGGATCAGCAAGCCGAGCCAACCGAGCGCGGCAGCGACCGGTATGCTGAGCCCGATCAGGAACAATAGGCCGACAAAGACGTATCCGATCATCGCCCGTCACCATCGTTTGTGGTGTTGGCCCGCGTCTCGCCGTGGGCCGTCTTTGCGTCCGGCGCTTCGTCTTCGATCTGTTCGTCAAGAGACTTGATGCCGGCAAGCCCACTCGCGCCCGCGCCATCGCCGGCCACAAGGCGCAACGCCGTCGCGCAAATCAAAACAGCGGCCGTAAAGCAGAAGAAGACCCAGCCGAAAAACCAGACAGCTTGCGGATAGATCAAGGGCGTGCGCAGCGGTGTGATGGATCGGGATCCGTAAGTGATCGTGTCGGACAAGAGGAACCAAGCCATCCATGTCGCAATGACTGCGAACCCCAGCAGCATGATCAAACCAAGCAAATCCGCAAACCTACGGACGCCGCTCGGAAACATACGGTATAGGAAATCAACGCGGATATGGGCGCGCTCGAAAAGCGCATACGAGAGCGCAAGAGCGGTCGCCATGCAGAAGGCGTAGCCGGACAGTTCGTCAGCACCGCCCAGCGAGACGTTCAGCAACTTTCGGCAAAGAACATCTATGGTGACGAGAAATGCCGAGCCAATCAGAAGGACTCCGCCAAACCAGGTCAGAACCCGGCTGAACTGGCGCATTGTTGCAAGAAAACGAGACACCGACGTGCTCCGTGATACGTCTGAATTCGATGAATGGGGTCGCCACGTGGCCAGGCACGCGGGACACGACGAACGCTCGGGGGATGGCAAGTCTTAGGGGATGGGTCAGCCGACGGCGCGTGTCCCAAAGGCCGCCCAGGATTGTGCGTATTCGTGTATCACACGCCCGGGCGACCTGTGGGCCTAGCGCTATTTTACTTCGGCTTTCATTCCGATGATTTTGCCGACCGTGTTGTTCCAGTCTTCAGCGCACTTTTCGCCGCAACGCTTCGCCCAGCGGGCGAGAATCACATCTTTGGCGATTTTATTGCGCGTTTCCAAATCCGCCTTGCTGGGTTTGACAAGTGTCATGTTCGCGGCCTCGCCGATTTTGCATTCGCCGCCCGTCAAGCATGCAATCGCAACGGCATCTTCGGTTGCCGTCTCTGTCCACATCGCGTCCGTCAGTTTGTCGAGTTCGGCTTTCAATTGTTTCTGGCGATCCGGCCCGAGGCTATCCCACTTCTTCATGTTCATGGCGCCGAACGAGAGGCCCCAGCCAACACGCAAGGTGTAGGCGTGTGTCGCGACCTGATACCACTTCGCATTATAGGCCGGCATTGTTCCGGTGATGCCGCAATCCGCGACGCCTTTCTGTAATGCCGGAATCACTTCTGCGAACGGAACCGTGACCGACGTACCCCCAACGCCCTCGACAAAATCGCCGAGCGTTGTCGAATAAACGCGGATTTTCTTGCCTTTCAGATCGGCAATCGACGCAATCGGCTTGGAGCACCAGAGCATTTGGCTCGGGAACGGGTAAAGCTGCAGAAGTTTCGCATTATAGATCTCGGCGAATGCCTTTTCCAGAATCGGGAAGTAGGCTTCGGCGACCTTGCGCTGCGTTTCAATATCCTGAGTGACGGCTGACAGGTCTCCGCCTTCAAACACCGCATTCTCAGCAGCAACGTATCCAGGCAGGCCATAGGCGTAGTCGAAGACACCCAGCTTTACCAGGCGCATGATTTCGAAGCCCTTCAAGCCAAGCTCGGTCTGCGGCTTGATGTCTCCGATAATTTTGCCACCCGTCGCTTCCGCAATCGTCTTATTCCAGAATGGCCCTTCGTGTTTTTTGAAGTTCGTCAGGTTCCCCCACGTGCCAACGGCCTTGATTGTTACCGGCGCATCTTGCGCAAGTGCTGGCGCGGCAAGGCTTGCAGCGAGCGCCGCCCCCACTGCGAGGCCAAGTGTTCTTAACATCAATGTTCTCCTTGATTGAGAGGCACCGTGGGCGATGCGCTCGGGACGGAAGTCGGCTTAAGCAGCAAGAACCGGAGGATCGGCACCTTCCGCGACATCTGTCACGATCATGCAGCCAGGCGTGTGCGTGATGCACAGCGGCAGTCGCGCGTTGACGACTGCGTTCTGCGGTGTGACACCACACCCCCAGAAAACGGGCACATGCTCGGGCGGCACCGGCGTCGGCGTTCCCCAGTCTGGTTTTGACAGATCGGAAATACCGATTTCGGTGCCGTCGCCAACATGGATCGGTGTTCCGTGCGCCTGCGGATAACGCCGGCAGATCTCGGTGACCATCTCAAGCTGACTCTGTCTGACGGGACGCATGCTGACGACCATGCCACCGCCGAACTTGCCAGCCGGAACCGTACGCAGCGACGTTCGAAACATCGGGACCGTACGGTTGTCCTCAATATGAAACATCGGCACGCCGGCACTCATGAGCGCGTGTTCGAACGTGAACGAGCAACCAATCGCAAACGCGACGAAGTCGTCACGCCACAAGTCACGGATATCAGTTGGTTGGTCGACGAGTCCGCCGTCGCGATAGACATTGTACTTTGGAATGTCTGTACGAATATCGAGATCGGAACCGAGTGTCGTCATCAGTGCGCTGCCGGTATCGGTCATGCCGACAAGCGGGCACGGCTTGGGATTACGCTGACAAAAACGCGCGAAATCGAGCGCTTCAGCTTCCGGCAGCACCACCAGATTGGCCTGCAACCGCCCCTTGGCAAGTCCGGCCGTGTGTGCGCAGTACGCACCTCGTCGGATTGCCGCACGGACGTCACCAACGCTTCCGGCCTGCAACCCATCGTGCGTGACAGTCTCGCTGCCTGCAATCGCTGCATCTGCCATGCAGCCCTCCCTGAACTGACCGTCTCTATGAACGGCTCGCGCCAATTTTCACGAAGTCTGGGGGTGGGATAACGATCAAGTCAAACGGATTATCTTGCTCAAATTTGATTGATTTTTTCGATCATCAAGACCGAGGTCTTGCTGCTATTTTTTCAGCCATTGCGGCGGCTTCGGCCGCCAAACCGTTGGGCGGATCGCCAACATATGACGCAGTGAAGCTCAGCGGCTTCAGCTTCAGCCCGATGTCAATTGGTGTGATGGACAGAGAGCCGACCGGCTCAGCGATCAGCTCGATCGGTAAGGCGCCAATTGCCACGTCGTGGCGCACCATTTGGTAGCCTGCTGCCAGCGATGTCGTTGGAAAGATGCGAACAGTGGGAAAGCCAAGTTTGCAAACGGATACACGGACATCGTTGAACGGTCTTGTGTTGCGCGCAAACGTAACAATTGGGGTCTCCGACAACAGCTCGTCGCGTTTACGGCGCTCGAAACCACTGGCTGTTTTCGGACCTGCCAGCCACCCCATTTCAAACGAGGCAAGCTTAACGTTCGTGACGCTGAATTCGGAGACAGGTCCGAGAAGAAAGGCCAGATCAATGGAGCGACCTAGCAATGCGTCCCGCAGGTTCACCGTAACATCGACGGACAGGTCGAGTTCGATACGCGGATAAGACGTCGCAAACTCGGACAGGAATATCGGCAGCCAGCTGTGCACGATTGTCTCGCTGACGCCCAACCTCAGCGTGCCACGCATATGATCAGGGCGGGCAAGTCGTGTTTGTACGTCGTCGGTGAGACGCAGAACCTGTTCTGCATATGCGAGGAACTCGCAGCCCTTCGGCGTTGGCCGGATGCCACCGGAACCCCGCTCCAACAATACATGCCCGAGTTGCTCTTCAAGCGCTGCAATCCGCGCTGAAATCGCGCCTTGCGACGCATTGAGTTTGTCGGCTGCACGCCGGAAACCGCCGAGCTTGATGACCCAGACGAAGGTGCTGATCTGCTGAATATTCATTTGCCAGTCTTAGATCATTTCCGCGATAGGCGGAATCACGTCGCTGGCCGACACCTCCGCCCGATCAGTTATAGGATCGTGCCGATAGGTGAGCGTGTGGGGTGGTTCGAGCTCAATCTGAAACGCGTGAGACCGGCGGCTGCCTTCAACCCGTTACACGCAGCTCCTTCAGCGCCCGTTCGAACGATGTGCTGCCCGCGGATCGCAACGGCACAAAACCCTTGTCGAGTTTGCGACAATGCTCCTTTGCCAACAGGCATGCGCGATGACTGATGCAATTTACGGGGCAGAATACGACGTGGCACCCCTTGATGAGATCCGGGATACGACCGACAGCTTCCTGCTTCCCACCATCATGATGCTGGAACTCGGCAGACGCGCGCTCGGCAATCATGCGCAGATTTTCGACGGCGCCTGTACGACCGCCGAGATAGAGGACTCTCAGAGTTTCACCCGACGGGACATTCAACTGACACGCGTTGGCTCCGGGACAGTCAACGATATCGTCGTGGACCGCGATCTTTGTGGTCAGTGCCCTTTGCTGGCACTTGAGCCGATGCACATCGGCCTGGAGTTCGCCAACCTGTGCTTCCGCACGACGCGCCCGCTCTCTCGCCGCGATCAACACCCGCGCCTGTTTGTTGTGCTGGATCGTGACTTTGCCCGCAGGCGCCGCGTTTGTCGTCGGTGTCTGCACAGCCATTGAGCCGCGCAGGTCCGCTAACGCACGTTCAAGACGCGCAATGCGGCTGTCTCTTTCGGCCAAGCTTTCGCGTTGCATGCGCGACCGGCGCGCTAACGTGCCTTCGAGATCGGCAATGCGCGCCTCCAGCTCCGAGGCCTTTTGGGCTGTGGCATGTGTGGTGCGGCCGAGCACGTGGCTCAGCATATGGACTTCTCCGAAGATCCGCCTGAACAACGCGTCTGAGATGTGTGCGTGTGTCTGAAATGCCCAATATGCACCAGGAATCCTGCCTGACTGATACGCGCGATCCCAGATGTCATTCAAATCTTGTTCGCACGTTG
Organism: Pseudomonadota bacterium; assembly: GCA_039039985.1. Classification (GTDB taxonomy): domain Bacteria; phylum Pseudomonadota; class Alphaproteobacteria; order Rhizobiales; family Hyphomicrobiaceae; genus JBCBWG01. Next base: position 28,591 of record JBCCOV010000018.1, read on the forward strand.
TGCGTCCCACCAACCGAATGATGGTCTCATGCCGGCGATCAAGCAGTTTCTGGACGGCCCGCGCGAGAGGACAGTCTTTCTCAACCGCCTCCACGAACTGCGAGTGCAGGTCGTGCGACGGCATATTCGGCGGAACCTGCACCTTCAGCTTTCTGAGGATCTTGTTGAGATCAGACTCAGCCAAACAGGTTCCGATGACTGAGCACCCGAGATGGTCACGCATTTCCCAGATCTTGAGACGGCGCCGATCGCGAACAGGACTTGATGGTTGCGGGCTGGCATGGTCGGCGGTCGGAAGCAGCGGCAAGGCAAGCTTTGCAAAGCGGTTGGCGTGGGAATCGCACATGAGGGTCTGCCTACGAAACTGCGCAGCGGCACAACGCACGCTGATCTGGATCTGTCATATGATACTAGAATTTTTTGTTCGACAATATAGTCACTTGAATCAAGACCAGTTCGCATCCAGGTCGTCGGCAGTCCAGCTGGAGCCTGTTCGCCTATGACGAACATGTTCTAGCGGAATGTGAACGCGATCGAATAGCGAAGCTGTCGGCTTGATGCACCAGCCGGTGGTCTCGGGAATGGTGAGGAGCGGCGAACGGCAGCGAGAGCAGCCCGGTCGACCGCTGCTGATCCACTGCTGCGCGACACGCGCGCATATCGCAAGCCGCCGCCGGTCGACAGGCCGAACGAGACGACGACGCGCCCGCGCGCGACTCCGCGCGGGCGGTTGGCCAGGATTCGGGCGCGCACCCGGGCAGCGTAACTGGCAACAGCTCCTGCGCTGGCACTTCGGCGACCGCGCCTGCCGCCGCGCGAGGCTCCCGCAGCACCTTGGCGCGCATTGCCGGCACGGCGTGCTCTCGAACTTCTTTGCTGCCGCTTCCTCGGCTTTGCTCGGCGTTTCGGCTGCACTTTGGGAGTGGTCTTCGGCGGTGTCTCCGTACGCGTGGGAGGTACGCGTTTTGCCGAATTTTCGACCGCTTCTGCTGGTTGCACCTTTGGCTCAGTCGTGTTGTCGGGTTTGGACCTTTCCGTCGGTTGCGCCTTAACCGGCGCAGCTGAGGCGAGCCGTTCGACCGGCTTGGCCTCGGCGGCTTCAGCGGCAACAACAGGCGCTGTCGTTGTTGATCGCGCTTCAGGAGACGATTGTGTTGGAGATGATGCTGATACCGCCTTTGGGCTGGCGACCGGACGTGCCGTGGCCGTCCTGACTGGTTCCAGCGGCTTTGCAACATTCGGCTTAACAGTCTTGGTTGGCGGCGTCGGTGCCGGATCGGCCGTTGCTTGGCTTGCATTATGACTCGATGTCGGCGCGCCCAAAACGCCAGCCAGACTCGCAACCGACGTAACGGGTTTTCCCGCAGGCTTCTTGACTGCGCCAGAGGTGATTTCGGAGAAGCCGACAAAGAGGGCGAAGTGAAGCGTTGCAGACCCTATGAGCGCCAGCAACCAATACCGGTGTATTGTCGTCATCGGTTTCTGTCTTTCTCCGTCAAGACTGCAACATTCTCGATGCCGGTCGACCGGATTGCGCGCACCAGAACCATAAGCTGACGGGCGGAGAAGCGCGCATCGGCAACAACGATAAACGGTCGCGTTTTGCTCGTAGCCTCGAGCATACGCAATCGCTCAGTCAGTTCGTCCTGGTTTATGATATCGCCCACATAACGCAGCTGTCCGTTGGCATCGACTACAAGTCGGGTCGGTGTTGCCATGCTGGGCTTCTCAGGCGCGGTCTTCGCAAGCTCGATGTCCCGGGCCGTGAAGGGGCGAAGAGTGCCTGCCACAATGAAGAAGATCAGAATCAAGAACACGATGTTGATGAGGCCGGTCAAATCCGGCTCGCGACGGGACTTGCCTTGGGTATTTCGGAGCCTCATCGTGCGCGCCCGTTTGGACCGCACGGTGGGCGGCGCAGCCACGACGTTAACTCGTTGTCCAGGGTGGCATGCAGGCTCGGCGGCTTTGTCTGTCCCGACCGCGCGTCGTGAAGCATATGGGTCATGTGCGCAATCGCAATGTGGCGGCTGCCATCGTTCCGGCGATAGGCCGCACGCATGAATGGCGGGCCATCCCGATCTGAAAAGACCTGGGTATCCGACGTTCCGGTCACAGCCAAAAACGGTGCGCTGGATACTTCGGCGAGCTTGTGCGGAGCGAGCTTCAAAAATGCTTGCAAGAATGGGCCCAGATAATCCTGGTAGATTGGACGCAGCCCTGGCGGAATACGGTTTGGTATGGCGCCGGTGGCAATAATGCTCGCCTGTATCTCAGCGTCGCGATGTAAGATCTCCCCCATCGTTTTCCGATCAGCGCCTTGCTGCTGCATAATAAGCCTGAGCTGATCTTGAAGCACCTGACCCGTTGGGCGGCCCGGCGTTGCCAGCAATACAAGCGAACAGATCTTCAATTGCCGTTGGCGCGCAAGCTCCAGCGCAATAAGACCGCCTTCGCTGTGGCCCATCACGCTAACCGTTGCGGCATTCACGCGCGGGTCCGCTTTGAGGAACTGAAATGCCGACTTGGCATCGTCGACGAAAGCCTCCCAGCGAAAGAACTGAGACCAATCCTTTCGCTCGTTGGGACGTGACGCAGCATTCGCATGCATGCCGCGTTTGTCGAAGCGCAAGCTCGCCCAACCTTCTTTCGCAAGTAACGATGCCAAGAGCTTGAGCGATTGCGGTATCAGGTGCGGCGGTTGATCCCCATCTCGATCTGTCGGGCCGCTGCCCTGAATCAACAAGACCGCCGGAATCGCGCCGTTGCGTTCGGAGGGCCATTGCAATGTGCCCGAAAGTTCCAGGCCGTTCGCCGATGGTATCACGACGCGCTGTTCCTCGGCCTGCGCTGTGTAAATGCCTGTCGCGATGAGACCGCACGCAATAACGAGACGAACGACTTGCAAGTGACCCGTCATTCCTAGATCTCCTCGGGTGCGGCACCAAATCTCAGAAGGTTCCCATGCGGGTCATGAATGTAGAACTCTTTCATGCCCCACGGCCGAACGACAAAGTCAGACAACTTGGGCACGTCTCGCGTCTTGTACTCATCAAACAGCGCAACAACTTGACCACCGCGGATGTAACACGAGGAGGATTTCGACAAATCCGCGTTCTCGGCCAACCAGAAATGAAACTCCATGTCGTCGCGTTTGAGAATAAGATAAGAATTGTCCGCATAAATGGACCGAAAGCTTAAATATTCGACATAGAATGCCTGCGTTTCCACCAGACTCAACGACGGTAGGACCGGTATCGTTCGTGCCATATCTTGCATGCTTCACCTCCCGAATTGGTTCACGGCCACGCAGAGCATTTCAGATTGAGCTGGAACCATCCCACACTTGTCGTTTCTGTCTTCCTGGCCGGCCAAGTTAAATCGAACACGGGGTGTGGGCCGGCGACGCGAGTCCGCCTATGGCGGAACCGACCTAGTCGACGATCCGAACGGTCGCAGCGCGACTGCGGCGGATCAGATCCAGAGTTTGGACTAGGTCGGCGACGCGCGTATCGGACCGCAAAACAACGATGGCGTGCACTTGGCCGGCGTCCACTGCCCGGTTCACCGTCTCGACCAGTTGGTCCTTCGAAGTAGTTGCTCCATTTACAGCGATTTCCGAGTCGCGAGAGACGTGAATCAGCATGATCTTTGAGCGGTCAACCTGCCCGGAGCCGGCGCCCGCTCTTGCGAGCGTCACGACATCGAACTTCAAAAAAGTCGACGCCAGCATAAAGAACACGAGCAACAGAAAGACGATGTCGATCAGCGGCGTCAGCGGGATGCGGCGGCGCTGTGTTGACACGTCACCGAGCCGCATCTTGAGACCCTGCTTCATCAAAGAAGGATGTGGCCGTTTCAGGCGTTGCGACCGTGTCGCGAACCTGCAGCCGACCGGTCATCAAACTAGTGAGCGCGTTCTCCATACTCGCGCGTTCCGCCTCGATACGGCCTTCGAACCAATACAAAATGAACGATGCCGGGATTGCCACGGCCAGCCCCACAGCGGTTGTAATGAGGGCAACCCAGATCCCGCCGGCCAATGCTGCAGGATCGGCACTAGCGCCTGCGCTCTGCAAGGCCTGAAACGCGCTCATCATACCAACGACCGTGCCAAACAGCCCAAGGAGCGGCGCGATCTGCGATGTTGCTTCAATAACCCGCAGATATGATTTCAGGCGGCCGAGTTCTTTAAGAGCGACGCGCTCGGAGTCCTCCCGGACAAACTGATCGCCGACACCATTGAGAACGCCGGACATGGCATGGAACAGAACTGTGTTGGTCGGGCTGCGCGCGCGCGATACGGCGCCGACGGCGCGCTCCGGTTCGCCACGAAACCACAAGTCCAGAGCGCGCTCAGCTGCGCCTCCGCCGCCAACGCCAAGAACGAGGAACTGGCCCACCTTAAACAATGTTACCGCGAGCGCGAGAACCGAAAGCGCCAACAGAATAACGACAATAGGACCGCCACGTGTGATCAGGTCGCGCGCGCTTGAGAGGTCGATAGAACCGACCAGCGACTGTAACTGTTCCACGATCGCCCTCTCAAAACACGAATGGGATCTTAGCCCGTGAACTCGTGCGGGCCACCGCCGTACATTGCGCCGGCGTTAGCTCGTCACCGTCGCATCGTGTGACATCGTTCAGGAGCACGCGGCCGATCTGATCACAGGACGTATTACCGATATCGAATTGCTTAAGGCGGGTTTTTCCGACCGGCATGGCACCGGCCTCTGTTGCAACGAGCGACAGAACGCGTTGGCGTGTATCGAACAGCACAAGCTCGAACGTCAAATCCCGGATCGGTGCGCCCAGCTGATTTGCGATGAGAAGCGAAAGACGACAGGCTCCGTCCAACTGGCGCACCGCGTTCAACTCGACATTGAGCGTTTTCGCTGCCTCGGTCCGTTTGGAATTCTCGGATTCGGCGGCTGCTGCAGCCGCCAGCAAAGCCAGCGCAATACAGGATAGGAACGGAACTCTCGCGCGCATAAACGTGCCCTCAGCGCTTCAAACTTCGCAATCTGCGGTTCATCAGCATGGATGGCGACAACGCCTCATTATCCATCGACGACCTCCGGATCAAGAATGCGCATGGTCCCGTCAGCTGCGACCTCTTGTACGGCCGTGAACCCTTCGAACTCCGGATGGCCAAGATACAGCGGCCGAATCGAGCCCGAGCCGGCATTTGCGTGCGCCTTGCGGAACTGCTCCGACTTCGTCCAGGCTTCGAAAGCCTGATAGTCGCGCCAAACCGTATGGGAGGCATAGAGGACATGATCGCCCTTTTCCGGCCCGCGCAGGAGATGGAAGCCCGCGAAGCCGTCCATCTCATGCAAGAAGCTCTCCCGCTGCGTCCATAGAGTCTCGAAGTCCTCTGCCAAGTCCTTCGCAACCTTGAAGCGGTTCATGGCAATGTACATGCCGGATTGCTCCCCTGACGTGTCATTTCAACGTTACGCCACACACAACCTCTCCGGCCCCACGGGTGGGACCGGAGAAATCTCAGTCGCGTTTTAAATCTCACCGCTAAAGGCCAGTTAACCGCCAAGCCTTAGCGTCAGCCCAACCCGTGCATTGAGGCCTGGGCTGTCGTCCGCATCCAGATATTGACGATAGTCCTTATCAAACACGTTGTCGACGTTCAAATTGACCGTCGCATTGTCGCTTAAATGGTACCGCGCGAACAAATCAAACGTCGAATAGCCTGATGTCGCGGTGATCACGTCGTCTTCGTCAACATCCTTCTTCCCGGCAACAAAATTGCCTCGCACGCCGTAGAGCAGCTTGTTCCCAAGGCCGGTGAAACCGAGCGTCACAGAGGCTTTGTCTGGCCCGACCGTAACAAGCTCCTGCCCCGTTTCATCGTTCTCTCCGCGGATATGTTGGGCTGAGACGGTGAGGAACCAGAACGTGGACGCGTATGTCGCTTCAAACTCGACACCGCGCAATGTTGCATTCGCTATGTTCTGGTACTGAAACCCATCCGGCAAGCCACTGGTACCCAGGAACGGATTGAACGACGTGAACTCGCCATCAATAAAGTCTTCTACGTTGTTCTCAAAGCCAACCACTTTCGCCCTCAGCTTGTCCTCGCCGATCAGCACGCCGTCCAGGGCGACGTTCACACCGACTTCATAGTTTTTCGCGACCTCTGGGCGAAGATTGGGGTTTGGCAAAAGGCCGAATGGTGCAGGCTGCGGGTGTGTGCCACTCACCAACGTTTCGGTGACTGCGGGAGCCCGGAAACCTTCCGCATATGTAGCGAAAAGGGTAATGCCGGAAATCGGCGTCCAACCAATGGTGACTTTCGGTGACAGACGGTCGTCCTTTAGGTTTACGGCCTCTCCTGTCGTGGTGTCGACGCCGTCGAGTTCGTAATTGTCATAACGCAATGCACCGATCAAACTGACTGTATCGAAGAACGTGAATTTGGCTTGCGCGAAACCGCCATAGACCGTTCTTTCACCCGACGGCGTGAACTCATCGCCATTACCGTTTTCATCGTTCGTCTCAACCGTATCGCGGAAACCGTCAACGCCAACAGTGAACGCCAGTCTAGTTGCGCCGAATTCAAGTTTAGACGTGTTATTAACGTCGAACCCGTCGGTGACGATATTGAAATTCCGCTGCGATCCAGCAGGCTCCGTCAGCCCTGGTATACTCGCAGGAGTTATACGTTCCTGATCAAGGTCCGTCGTGTTTCTATATATCTTCGCGGCGAAATTGAAGAGTGGTACATCATCGCGAGAAAACTTATACCCGAGCGTGAATTGTTCATTATCCAACTCGGACTCGCGCAACGTGCCAAACTCAACGGCACGGTCCGTAAACTCCGATTTGTACTTAATCGCGCTCGCCGTGATTAAATGTCCGTCAGCAACAAACCACCGCGCCTTTGCAAAAAAGCTGTCTGTTTCCTCTCCGGACTGTAGCACCTTGTTTCCGTCGCCGTCGTCGTATTCGTCTTCACGCCGGATGTTGCCCTGGGCAACAACATCAAAATTGCCGACCTTGATTGCCCCTGTCAGGCTTCCGAGACGATTGTTGTGGTTTGTCCCATACTGCGTCCGAAGTCTCACTGCCTGGGTCTCACCGGGGCGCAAGATGTCATCTGCGTTGAGGAGATCAAACGCCACAACGCCGCCGATCGCGCCTGAGCCATAAATGGTTGACGATGGCCCGCGCGTAACGTCGACGCTCCTTATCATTTCTGGCTCAATGTAGAAGAAGCCGTTAGCCGAGTGGCCGCTGCGCTGGAAGTTCTGCCGCGCGCCTTCAATCAAGACGTTCACGCGTCCGAAGTCTTGCAGACCACGAATATTGATCGCGATTGCCGGGTCCGACGCCGTCGACTGCGTCGTGACACCTGGAATTGTGTTGAGCACAGACGGGAGCGGACCGCCTTGGAACTCGTCATCTAGCCTGGTGCGGCTTACTGCGCTTGCGCCGCTCAGGGCTTCACCAGCCGTCTCCTCCGTCTTCGACGTCGTGACGACAATACCATCCAGAGGGATCTCTTGAGATTGCGCTGCCACCGAGTGCGAAACCAAACCAAGCGCTATTACACCGACACTCGCAAGACAGCGACTGCGCAACTCCGCCAATACCATGCCCGCCCCCCGGCCTGTGAACTCTCAAGCCACTTCAGGCGCCTGGCGGACTTGCGGATCTGACGTTTGATCGCGAGCTGGCTACTTACGCACATAACAAGAAGTAGTTGCCTGCACTCAACAATACGCTTGCCTGATCTGTCAATGTGGAACTATCAATTCCACATTGAGTGCGTCATTATTGCGGCAGCTCGCCGTTGGCGTGAATTTGATCGAGAAAAACTGAGGCCAGAAACCCACGTGATAGATCACGATAACGCCGGGGACAGGCCACAGTCGGCATCGACACCATCATCTCGACGTCAGCGTAAGATTATAGATGTTGTCGACCTACTGGGCCCCGAGAATGAGGCAATCCTCGTCCACAAAGGTGAAGACTATCGCCTTCGGATCACATCAAAGGGACGTTTGATCCTGACGAAGTAGGAGGGATTCCGAGACCATGAGCAAAAACCAAACTTCGCGCACCGCTCGCACAAGCTGGCAAGCTGCAACCTTCGTGGTCGCGCTCGCGCTGGCGATGTTGACGATTGGCCACACAAGCGATGCCAGAGCCGCGGACAAGTCGTCGCTTCGGATCCTCTCGATCGGAAGCGATGTGACCGAGATCCTGTATGAGCTTGGGTTCGGCGATCAGATTGTCGCGGTCGACACCACCAGCCAATACCCACCGGAGGCACTGGAAAACAAGCCGAACGTCGGATACATGCGTGCGCTGTCGCCGGAAGGCGTGCTGTCGGTCGGCGCGAATTTGATCCTGGCTTCGGCCGGCTCCGGCCCACCGGAAACCATCCGTGCGCTCAAGGCGTCATCTGCACGATATGTCGAAGTCCCGGCTGGCAAATCCGCAGAGGGTATCCTTACAAAGGTCGAGGCAATCGCCGCAGCGGTCGACGCTGCTGATGCAGGTGCACGCCTCAAGGACAAACTCGCGGCCGAGTTCAAAAAACTCGGACAGACCGCACGTACCGTAACCAAGAAAAAGAAGGTTCTCTTCGTTCTGAATGCGACCGGCGGACGGATCATTGTCGGTGGAGCCGGAACGAGCGCAGACGAAATCTTGCGGCTCGCAGCGGCCGACAACGCCGCAGCGAACGTAACCGGCTTTAAACCTCTGACAACCGAGAGCGTCATCGCGATGGCACCCGATGCGATCATTGTCATGAAAGGCGGGCGCGGAGGATTGGACGCTGCTGAACTCGGCCGGGTTCCGGCAATTCGCCTGACACCGGCCGGAAAAGCTGGTGAACTTCGTGACATGAGCGGTGTGTTCCTGCTAGGCTTCGGCCCGCGCGCTCCAAAGGCCGCAGCCAGCCTTATTGCCTGGCTCTATCCGGAACGAGCTGGCTCGCAATAATGGCTGTTGACCGTGGAGACATGCCTCGTCACGCTTTTGCTCGCGCATACTTGGCGCGGACAACGTTCAAGAACTGGAGTGTCGGCGCACGGCTTTTGATCGGATCGGGTGTCGCGCTTGTCGCTGCGGCTTTTGCGTCTCTGGCAATTGGTCCGACAGGCATATCCCTGTTCGCGATACCCCAGGCGATTGGCGCCATGTTCGGAAACACGGACGATGTTGCAGCACTGCAATCGCGGCTGGTGTTGTTCGACCTCCGGCTTCCCCGGACGCTCATCGGCATGTTCGTCGGTGCCGCACTCGCCGTAGCGGGCGCCATGATGCAAGGGTTGTTCCGCAACCCTTTGGCTGATCCTGGCCTGGTCGGCGTGTCCGCAGGCGCGGCATTGGCGGCAATCGCGACCATTGCTTTGGGCGATAGTCTTGCAGCGTTCTGGGTGAATACGCTCGGCATCTATGCATTACCTGTCAGCGCGTTTCTCGGTGGCATCATCACGACGACACTGCTCATGATTGTTGCCGGACATAGCGGGCAGCTGATGATGGGAACGCTCCTGCTCGCCGGCATTGCGTTTGGCGCGTTAGCCGGTGCTGCGTCCGGCTTGATCGCTTACGCCAGTGACGATCGCGAGCTGCGTGATTTGACTCTGTGGTCGATGGGAAGCTTGACCGGATCGTCGTGGGAAAAGGTCGCGGCTGTCGCGCCGTTCGCCCTGATCATTGGCGTGGCAATCCCAAGTCTCGTGCGGGCATTGAACGGCTTGCTGCTTGGCGAGGCAGAAGCCTATCACCTCGGCATCGATGTTCCGCGTGCAAAACTCGTCATCGTCGCCATCACAGCGGCTGCTGTCGGCGCTGCAGTGGCAGTCGCCGGGGTGATCGGTTTTGTTGGTATCGTCGTCCCGCATTTTGTCCGCCTGATTGCCGGGCCGGATCACCGGGTTCTGTTGCCGGCGACTGCGCTGATCGGCGCAACCGTGATCTTGGCTGCAGATGTGGTCGCCCGGACGATCGTCGCGCCCAGCGAGTTGCCGATCGGCATTGTCATGGCCATCATTGGTGCGCCCATTTTCCTCCATCTCGTGTTGAGACGGGGTATGCTTTGACTCTACGGATAATGCGTCGTGCTTGAAGCTTCGAACGTCAGTTTTGCGATCGCGAAGACGCCGCTGATTGAGAACGTGTCGGCGCGATTGAAACCGGGTGCCGTTGTCGGCGTGCTTGGACCAAACGGTGCAGGCAAGTCGACGTTGCTGCGGCTGCTGTCGGGCGAACTCGTACCAACCACGGGGCGCGTGCTGCTCGATGGGCGTGACTTGTCGTCGATTGGATCCGCCGGATTAGCCGGACGGCGTGCCGTCGTGCCACAATCCACTGCGCTGGCATTTCCCTTTTCGGTTCGCGAAGTCGTCGCGCTCGGCGTTAGCGTTCCCAACTTCGCCAGTACGATGGACGACGTCGACACGGCGGTAACAGCTGCCCTGAACCGCGTCGAACTCTCGCACTTGAGCCATCGCCGCTACACGTCGCTGTCCGGCGGCGAACGACAGCGCGCGCATCTGGCACGCGCACTTTGTCAGCTGGACCGTATGCCGAACACATCTGATGCCCGGTTCCTGTTGCTGGACGAGCCGACAGCCAGCCTCGACCTGGCACACCAGTTGTTGGTTCTTGATCAAGTGAAACATGTAGCCAGCAGCGGTGTCGGTGTCCTGGCCGTGCTTCACGACATCAATCTCGCCGCACGTTTTTGTGACGAGGTCATCCTGATGAGCAATGGAAAGATAACGCGGTCGGGCGCGCCGCACGACGCACTCCGTGATCCGGAATTGTCAGACGTGTACGCCTGCCATGTGCTTACCAATACGGAGCCACCGAACGCCGCACCTTACGTCCTTCCACAGGTTTGTAGCCTGCACCGCGACGGCTCTGGCGCTTCGTGACGGCGGCTTGAAGCCGTTGCGACACACGTCCGCTGACCTCGGCGCCATGCCACGTCATCAACCAATCGAACAGCCTCACTGTGCAACGCTCCATAGGTGATCGCGCGGAGCGGATGATCGCATGGAGCGTATGGAACGTTTCATCTGCGTCTGAAACGCTCTCATCACCAGCCTCGGGTCCGTTGGTTGGGAATTTGTAACTGGCGCACCCAGCTTCCGCAGTTGTAGCGATATGTGGCAGTCTCTGCGCCGCGCCACCTCATGCTCGCCAGGAGGACTTCACATGACGAATGCTCGTCTCAGCCGCCGTAGTCTGCTTGCCGCTGGCGGCACGGTTGTCGCAACCGGGGTATCCGGCCTTATTCTGCCGGCCCAAGCGAAAGGCCTCGCGCCGACTCGCTCGATGCGGGGCGGATCCAACAATTATCGCCCGGGTGCACCGATCGTGGACCGGATCGGCGGCGGCGGCTTCTGGATGTCGGGTACCGTGCGTCGTGCGGGTGACGGCGCTCCGCTTGCCGGCCAGCGCATTCAAATCTGGGCGCACACCACCGAAGGCTATGAGCGAGATCCGCAAAGCCACGGCGCGACACTGACGGACGAGAACGGTGTGTTCCGGCTTGAGATGCCGCAGATCATCCCTGCGTTCGGCCAACCGCATGGCCATCTCGCCTACGACAGCAGAGAGTTTAAGACCGTCTTTCTCCGCCCCGTGATGCGAAGCTCAAAAGACACCAGCCTCAAGGCGCACTTCGTTCTTCAGCCGGCCTGATCGCGTTGGGGTCTAGTGGGACAAAGTGGGTGAGGGGAACGCTGATCTGGCTTGCCCTCACTGTGGTCGTTGCCGTGCCCATCGCCGCCGCAGCAGCAAGCCCCCTGATTGCGTGGCGCGACTATTTCTACATCGCGGCCGGATTTGCAGGGGTCATCTCACTGGCCCTGATGCTGATTCAGCCGCTTCTGATTGCCGGCTATCTTCCGGGGCTGACAGGTTGCCGC
>JBCCOV010000019.1:0-40425 GCA_039039985.1 Pseudomonadota bacterium
AGATGGCATCGTTTCACCGGCTCGACTTCCGTTGGCGCGCAAGAGGCATTTCATGGAGACGCCTGGGCCCGGGGCGGTTGGCTCAGCTCCAATAACGCTCATTTGAGGCCGCCTGGCCGGGGAGGACGTGTCGATGGATGTCGAAGTGGCCGTGACGGGTCTGCGTGTGCGCCCGCTCCTGGTGCCATTGCGCCGGGCCCTCGATACGCGGGTCGGGCGGTTCGAGCGGGGGCCGTTTCTGGCCCTCGACCTTGAAACGAAGGGCGGCGCGGGTGGCCGCTTGTTGGCCTTCACGTTTTCGCCGCTTGCCTTGAAGCTGGTTCCGCCGGTGCTCGACGTGTTGACCGAGGCGGCAAAAGAACAGCCGATTACGCCCCGCAACATGATCGCGTTTCACGATGCCTGCCAGAAGCGGCTGACGCTGCTCGGACATGAGGGTGTTGTGCAGTTGGCACTCTCGATGTTCGACATGCTGGTGTTCGATGCGCTCGCACGAGAAGCCGGCGTGCCACTGTATCGCTTGCTGGGTGGAACCGGTACACGGGTTCCAGCCTACAACAGTTGTGGTTTGGGTCTCGTGTCTTCTGACGAGGCTGCGCAAGAGGCGCAAGCGCTCGCAGCCGAACATGGCGGCTATACCCACGTTAAGATGCGGCTTGGGCGGACGTCGATCGATGACGACGTTGCCGCATTATCCGCAGTTCGTGACGCGGTTGGTCCGGAACTCACACTGTCGGTTGATTTCAACCAGGGACTTGACGCGCAGGACGCACTCCGCGTGTGTCAGCGTATTGATGATCTCGGTCTGGCGTGGATCGAAGAACCGATTGTCTATGACGACTACGACAGCCAGGCGCGTCTCGCGCGTAAACTCGCGACGCCGCTCCAGATCGGTGAGAACTGGTGGAGTTGGCGCGTTGGCAAGGCCGCTATGGAACACGGTGCTTGCGATTACATCATGCCGGACATCTTGCGAATCGGCGGTGTCACAGGGTGGATGCGTTTAGCGCGCGTTGCCGAAATCCATGCAATCCCGTTTTCGTCCCACCTCTCGCCCGATTACTCGGTTCACGTCATGACTGCGACACCGACTGCGCATTGGCTGGAATTTATGGACTGGGGCCACGACCTCCTGATGGACCCGCTTGTGCCGGAAGCCGGTTTTGCCCGTCCGCGCGAAGCACCCGGCGCGGGACTTGAGTGGAACGAGGCGGCGCTGAGTAAGGCGATTGTTTCGGTTTGATTGCGACCGCCGTATGCATGCAGACGCTTGGCGGCAATGGATCACATGTCTACGCTGCCAAAAAACAGCATTGAACGGGCGGGACCCGAGGACCGGACGCGTATGACGACACTGTTGCTGACCCATTCCTGTTTTGTCGACCATGATACCGGGCCGGGTCATCCCGAGCGTCCGGACCGTATGCGGGCGATCGACAAAGTGCTCGCACACGAGATGTTCGGTGATCTCCTCCGGGAGGATGCGCCTCTGCGCGACGATGTTGAGGGCGCGATCGTGTTGGCGCACCCGGCCACTTATCTCGAACAGGTGAAACGTGTGCGACCGGGTGATGCCCAAGAGCCCGTGCGGCTCGACCCGGATACGGTGTTGTCGGCCGGCTCCTGGGAGGCGGCGCTGAGGTCCGTTGGCGCCGGGCTGGATGCCGTCGACCGTGTCATGGATCCCGCCTCAAGCGTCAAAAACGCATTCTGCCAGGTTCGGCCGTGCGGGCATCATGCCGAAGCGCAACGGGCGATGGGGTTTTGCATTTTTGCGAACGTGGCGATCGCAGCGCACTATGCGCGGGCTCAGCATGGTCTCGAGCGCATTGCCGTGGTCGACTTCGATGTCCACCATGGTAATGGCACCCAGGACATCTTCTGGTCGGATAAAGACCTATTCCTGGCGTCCACACACCAAATGCCGCTCTATCCGGGTACGGGCAACTGGGACGAGACCGGAGCGCATAACAACATCTGTAATGTTCCATTGGCGCCCAACGACGGGGCGGAGGCGTTTCGTGAAGCGTTTGATACACGTGTTCTGCCTGCGCTCGATGCGTTTCGGCCGGACTTGATTCTGATTTCCGCCGGGTTTGATGCCCATGACGCCGATCCGCTGGCCAATCTCCGGCTTACGGAGCCTGATTTTCGGTGGGCGACTGAAGAAATTCTTGCTGTTGCTGACAAGCGCTGCGGTGGACGGGTGGTGTCGATGCTTGAAGGCGGGTATGACCTGCGCGCGCTGGCCGGATCCGTTGCCGTCCATGTCAAAGCACTGATGTCGGCGTAATCGTTCGTATCATCGGGCAAAGTCGGAGACCCCATGACCGAAGCACGTGAGCCACAGTCTGCACAGCGGCGCGAACCGCAAAGTAGCAAGTCGCACACCGACATCGCTGCAATGAGTTTTGAACGCGCTCTGAAAGAGCTCGAGTCGATCGTTGGTCGCCTTGAGCGTGGCGATGTCGAACTTGAGGAAAGCATCATGATCTATGAGCGCGGCGAAGCACTGCGCGCCCATTGCGATGTGTTGCTGAAGCGCGCGGAGGCAAAGGTGGAGAAGCTGACGCTCGATGCCGATGGCCAGCCGAAAGCGCAGGAACCGCTGGACCCGTAGATCAATCGTCGTAGGCTGCGCGATGGTGGGGAAACCGGTCAGCCGTCTGCACGTTCGGGCCCGTCTTCCGTTTTTGCGTTCGCGTGTCTCCATAGCCTCTGTGCAATCGCGCCCAACGATTACGGCTGGTGCGAAATCAACCTGACCGTCTATGAAGTTGTCCACAGCCGTGCGAGCCATCGCCCAACATCGCGTCAATTTGACGTTGAGCGTCGCTGACGATTGACTGATGCGTGCCAACGGCAGTGGATTGTGTGGTTGCGGAGCGGTCGGATCAGATCCGTGCTGCGTACTGATAGAACTGAAAAGAAACAAAGGATTGAGCAGTGACCTCTCGACCCGAAACTCCGCTTCTCGATCAGATCAGTTTGCCGGGAGACTTGCGTCAGTTCTCAGAGGCTGACTTGGGCCAGATTGCCGAGGAGCTGCGGGCCGAAACGATCAGTGCCGTGTCGGTGACCGGCGGACACCTGGGAGCCGGGCTTGGTGTTGTGGAACTCACCGTGGCATTGCACTGGGTGTTCAACACGCCGGACGATCGCTTAATCTGGGACGTTGGACATCAATGCTACCCTCATAAGATTTTAACCGGCCGTCGCGATCGGATCCGGACGTTGCGGCAGGGCGGCGGCCTATCCGGTTTCACAAAGCGCGCTGAAAGTCCGTATGATCCATTTGGCGCGGCCCACTCGTCGACGTCGATATCTTCGGGTCTCGGTATGGCCGTCGCGCGCGATCTCGAAGGTGGCGACAACGATGTTATAGCGGTGATCGGCGACGGCGCGATGAGCGCCGGCATGGCTTACGAGGCCCTGAACAACGCTGGCGCGATGGACAAGCGTCTCATCGTGATTCTGAACGACAACGACATGTCGATTGCGCCGCCGACCGGCGCACTGTCCCATTATCTCGCCCGGATCACGTCTAGCGGGACGTATCTCTATGTGCGCGACATCGCAAAACAGTTGGCAAAGCGTTTGCCGAAGACCTGGGAGCGCCGCGCCGCACGAGTTGAGGAGTACACGCGCCATCTTTGGCAAGGCGGGGCTTGGTTCGAGGAGCTTGGGTTTTACTACGTCGGCCCGATCGATGGCCACGATCTCAATCAGCTTGTGCCGATTCTCAAGAATGTTCGGGATGCGCGGCAAGGCCCGGTTCTCATTCACGTTGTGACGCAGAAGGGCAAAGGCTATCCGCCCGCTGAGAACTCAGCGGACAAGTACCATGGTGTTAGCCGGTTCAACGTGGTGACCGGGGACCAGGTCAAGGCGACAGCGAATGCGCCGAGTTACACCAAGGTGTTTGCGCAAAGCCTGATCGATGAGGCTCGCGACGACGACAAAATCGTGGCGGTAACTGCCGCGATGCCATCGGGCACCGGGCTTGACCTGTTTGGGAAGGAATTTCCCGAGCGGACATTCGACGTCGGAATTGCCGAGCAACACGGTGTGACGTTCTCGGCCGGGCTGGCCACTGAAGGCTTTAAGCCGTTCGCCGCCATCTATTCCACGTTCCTGCAGCGGGCCTACGACCAGGTGGTCCATGACGTTGCGATTCAAGGCCTGCCGGTGCGATTCGCAATCGATCGCGCCGGGTTGGTCGGCGCCGACGGGCCGACACACGCGGGATCGTTCGACGTTTCATATCTCGGTTGTTTGCCAGGCTTTGTGATTATGGCTGCGGCTGATGAAGCTGAACTCAAGCACATGGTTGCGACGTCCGTGGCGATTGATGATCGCCCGTCGGCCCTGCGCTATCCACGTGGTGAGGGCACCGGTGTCGAAATGCCGGAGCGCGGCGTTCCGTTGGAGATTGGTAAGGGCCGGGTTCTACGAGAGGGCAGTAAGGTTGCCATATTGTCGTTCGGCGGACGGTTGCAGGAGGCGCTCACGGCAGCGGATCAACTCGCGACGATGGGGCTGTCCACCACGGTTGCCGATGCGCGGTTTGCCAAGCCACTGGATACGGAGCTGATCCGCCAGCTGACAGCCCATCATGAGGTTCTCATTACAATCGAAGAGGCGTCGCGCGGTGGCTTTGGAGCGTTCGTCCTGCATCATTTGTCGGACTGCGGCGTCCTGGATACGGGGCTGAAAGTGCGTACAATGACGCTGCCGGACGTGTTCATTGATCAAGACAAACCGCAGGTGATGTATGACCTGGCCGAACTGAACGCGAGCCATATCGTTGCCAAGGCGTTGGCGGCTCTCGGCCATAACGCTGTGGCCGGCGAGGTTCGCGCTTAGGTTGCTTTGACCGTCGGCCTGGCCCGCGCATTCTGGACGGGCATAGGCAGGCTTTGCGGCTTTGACGAAATATGGTTGCGTTTTTGCCGACAGCCCGGCCGCGAACCTCATTGCCGCATCGGGGTGTCAGGGATGGCTGAGCGACTGGATGTCCATTTGGTTGCTGCGGGCTTGGTCGCGTCCCGCGCGCGGGCACGCGACTTGATCGACCGCGGGCTGGTATCCGTCGATGGCCATGTCGCGATGCGTGCGGCTCAACGGGTTCACGGTCACGAACAGATCCACGTCGACCCCGTCGCGGCCAGTTATGTGTCACGCGGCGCTGAGAAGTTGGTTGCCGCTCTTCAAGCTTTCAAGTTTGAGGCGCAAGGGCGGACCTGCCTTGATCTCGGGGCGTCAACCGGCGGCTTTGTGGACGTTTTGTTGCGGCGCGGCGCAGCACACGTGTTTGCCGTTGATGTGGGAACCGGCCAACTCCATCCGTCTCTCGCCTGTGACGAGCGGGTCGTCTCGCTGGAGGATACGGACGCACGAGCACTTGCTCTGTCGGTTATTCATGGGCCAGTTCAAGCCGTGACGATCGACGTCAGCTTTGTTTCAATCACCAAAGCCGCTGGGCCTGCGCTGCAATTGGCCGAAGCCGGTGCGTGGTTGGTGGCGTTGATCAAACCGCAGTTCGAAGTCGGGCCGGATCATGTTAGTCGGGGCGGGATCGTACGGGATGCTGACGCAAGGGATCGTGCCGTGGCTGATGTCGCACGGTGGGTGGATATGCAGCCTGGGTGGCGACTGATCGATTGCGTTCCGTCGCCGATCCTTGGAGGCGACGGCAATACTGAGATGCTCTTGGGGGCTGTCAGAGATGGATGAGCACCGCGATGTGATCATTGACCGTCTTGGAAGCCGAGGCGATGGTGTTGCCGACACGGTCGACGGTTCGATCTACGTGCCATTTGCGTTGCCGGGCGAGACGTGGCGTGTTCCGCTTTACGATCAGGCCGCTGCGCGGCCGGTGATGATGACCGCTTCAGCAGATCGCACATGCGATGTGTGTGCTCATTTCACGGCTTGCGGCGGATGTGTCGCTCAGCACATGCCATCGGATTTGTACGTTGACTGGAAGCGAGAGCTGGTCGTTGAGGCTCTTGGACACAATGGAATTACCGCCGACGTCAGACCGTGTATCCCGACCGAAGCTGCAAGCCGTCGGCGCACAATTCTCACGGCAAAACGCGGGCTGACGTCCGTCATGCTCGGTTACCATCGCCGCGGCGCACACGAATTGGTCGACGTTACGATGTGTCCGGTTGTCGTTCGTGAAATCGCGGACCGCCTTGATGGACTGCGTGCTCTGGCCACGCAGCTGTTGGCGCCCGGCGAAACACTGAGGCTGACGGTTGTGGCTGCGCGCGAAGGGCTGGATGTCACGGCTGACGCGCCGCGGTCGCCCGCTTATGCCGAAGCACAGGCGTTGCTTGCGCAGCGTGCCGACGACGCGGGTTTGGTGCGGCTCACCGTAAATGGGGCAACGATGTTCCAGACGTCGCAACCGACCCTGCAGGTTGGCGACATTGCGGTTCCATTTCCTCCCGGTGTGTTTCTCCAGGCGTCGGCCGCAGCTGAGCAGAAAATGGTTGCGCTCGTGACGGCTGCGGTCGGCAACGCGGAATTCGTGGCTGATCTGTTTTGCGGACTTGGGACGTTCGCCGTGGCGCTGGCGCGGCACGCGCGGGTGCGCGCCGTCGATACCGATGCAACGGCCCTTGCGGCCCTGGACGACGGGTTGCGCCGGGCGCAGGGACGAAAGGCCGTTTCATGTGTGCGCCGTGATCTGTTTCGCGAGCCGCTTTCGAGACCGGAACTCAAAGACTTTGATGCGGTGGTTTTTGATCCGCCTCGGGCGGGCGCCAAAGCGCAAGCCGAGATGATCGCGAAGAGTGCAGTTCCCAAGGTTATTGCCGTCAGCTGCAATCCTGGAACTTTCGCGAGGGACGCACGCATACTCATCGACGGCGGTTATGCTCTGGAGACAGTCGTGCCGATTGATCAGTTTGTGTACTCCGAGCACGTCGAAGTTGTTGCGTCGTTTCGTCGAGCACCGCAGCGCATACGTGGGCAACATGCAAGAGCTGCGAGAGCTTTTCGGCGGCGGCGTTAGATCATTGCCGCCTATGGCGGAAACGACCTAAGTCGGGTTGGCTCTAACCGGTTGCCAGCAGCCGTGAGACAAAAGCGGGAACCACCTCCGTTGCCGGCCCATGATGCCGTTCCGCGAAGTACGACGCGCCGTCCGACGGTTCGAGATTAAGCTCGACGGTATGAGCACCGCTTGCCAAAGCCGTGGCGACAAAACCGGCGGCCGGATACACGTTGCCGCTTGTTCCGATCGATATGAACAGCGTTGCGTTGGCCAGCCTTTCGTAGATTTCCTCCATCCGATAGGGCATCTCGCCGAACCAGACAACGTCAGGACGCAAGCCCGCGCTGCGTCCGCAGTTGTTGCACACGACCTCTACGGACAAGTCTTGATCGCACGGAGCGCGGTGTTGACAGTGAGAGCAGAGTGACTGCGCGAGTTCGCCGTGCATGTGGATGAGGTTTTTCGTCCCAGCCGCCTCATGTAGGTGGTCAATGTTCTGGGTGACAACGTGCACCTCACCGGCGAAATCCTGCTCGAGTTTTGCCAATGCGAGATGCGCGATGTTCGGTTTCACATCCCGCATCATTGCGCGGCGCACGTTGTAAAAGTCATAGACGAGCTGTGGGTTGCGCGCGAAGCCCTCAGGAGTCGCAACATCTTCGACATCGTATTGTGCCCAAATGCCATCGGGATCACGAAACGTCTCAACGCCGCTCTCAGCCGACAATCCGGCGCCCGTCAGTATTACGATGTGTCGGCCATAGTCCGGTGACCGGTCGGCCATCGTCGTCCTCCTGCTAGTCTCTGGTCAGACTTCGTATTGCCGCGTCCGTTTGCCACGGAACCAAGGGAAAACTGCGGCATTCTGAAAGGTTTGGGATCGCGACGGAACGCCAGTTGGCACCTGTGTCATTGTCTGGCACCTTGGCCATGCTCTTGGCACAGCATCCTATCGGGGAGCGCAAGTATGTCAGATCGTATAGGAATGGCAGCGGACGTAGGTGCCAGTGCGTTGCGCGTCGGCTGGTTCCTGGGTGTCAACTGGCTGATGGAGCGTGAGGCTGCACGACATGGCGCAAGTCGCTCCTACAAGCCAACCCGACCAACGCCTTCGCGCGCCGAATTGCTTCAAGACTTGCGAGCATTGATTCTGGCGGATGGCCAAGCCGTTCGGGATGGACTGTATCCGCCAATCGAGATGCGCGCTGGCATGGCTGCCGAGCATCTCGGCAGACTGAGGTCGATGCTCCGCGATCTGCCGACAACAATCGAGCGCCGCGAGGTCAACGATACCGAGAGCGCGCGATCGGCCGTTGATGAGGCTGAAGGATTGCCGGAGTACTTCACGCAAGACTTTCACTTCCAAAGCGGCGGCTATCTGACAGCTGAGTCCGCGCGCCTGTATGACGTTCAAGTGGAAACACTGTTCTACGGCAGCGCAATACTGATGCGACGTGCTGTCTTAAGTGCGGTGTGTCGCGCGGTCCAAGGCCATGATCAACGCAGACTTTCGCTGGTTGATGTGGCGTGCGGCACTGGGCGTTTGCTGCGTGAAATCCGTCGCGCTCTGCCCGCGATCCGTCTCACTGGCGTCGACCTGTCTCAGGCCTACCTCGACGAAGCGCGCGCGCATCTTGGCCGGCTTCGCGCCGCTCAACTCCTGGCCGCAAATGCCGAAGAGTTACCGTTTGCCGACGCGAGCCAGGACATTGCAACGTGTGTGTTTCTCTATCACGAATTGCCGCCGGAGGTTCGTCGGCGCGTTACATCTGAAATTGCGCGTGTGCTCAAACCTGGCGGCACGCTGGTCTTCATGGACAGCTTGCAGATGGGAGATCGGCCGGATTGGGACGGGCTGTTGGAAGCATTCCCCGTGCGCTTTCACGAGCCGTACTACCGCCACTATACAATCGACGACATCGATAGCCAGTTCAGAGAGGCCGGTTTGCAGCCCACAGAAACGCGGCTTGCGTTCCTGTCAAAGGTTGTCGTTTGCCGCAAAGCAGCGTGATACAGCGCGACATACCGCGGAACGCATCGGGACATGAATCGCATCGGGACAGGAAAAACGCATGGCCAGAGCCCGGCTTGCGTGATGCACAGGTCGTCAACTCTGGCCCGGCACCTTTATTCGATCCTGAAGTCTGCGCGGACCGTGTTGGCACGAGACGAAATCTCATATCGGTACGTGCCTGGTTTTTCAGCCATGAAATGGTCGAACCGAAAGCTCTGCCGCTCGTAAGGCCCCAATTGCAAGGTCTTACTGGTGCGGCCGACAACAGTTCCGTCTTGATGCAGGATCTGATGTAGGACCGCGCCTTCTGTCCAGTCATTGTCCAGATTTACGGCATCGAGTGTTGCGGTGATTTTGTGGTTCACCTGAACTGCAGTCCGCACGTAGATGTCGAGAAGTTTGGCGTTCGCCATCTTCGTGGTGTCACCGATGTCCTGCCGAAGCCCGAATGTCGCCGCCGCGAGTGTCGTGACGCAGACCGCCGTGCCAAGGACAGCTCGCCGACTGAACTCCGGTTCGTTATGGTCCTCGTAAGGAGGGAATGGTCCGCGTCTCAAAAGGTCCAATCTCACCCGATGGCCTCCACACGTTTGTGGCGAATTTGATCAGCGCACATATATTATGGCGTGTATAGTTTGTAAACGGATATTTTGATACTTGTTGTGTATTGATGTGGTGGTTGGACGGCGCGTCCGGCTGGGCCGGGTGCGCGCGTAGATGGCATCATCGCCAAAAGTGGAGCCCAGTCTCGTGCCGGCAGTCGCTTGGGATTGCTTTACCGCTTCGGCTCCCGATGCCGAGGCTTTGCAGAAGTGCGGCAGGTGAAGAAGGTCTATAGGCCCTACAGAAGAAGCGTTTTCGATTCTGCTTTGGTCGCCTATGGCTTTGATGATCTTGGTTGCTAGTCGACGATGAAACTCGCGTAAACCGAGTTCATTTTGGATCGTATGTGGTAGGTAAAGTGACCCCGTTTCTCCGCGACTAAAAAGCGAAAGCTATATCTCCGTCGGCGGAATGGGCCGATTCGGAAGGGAATACTCGCCTCACCAATGAGTCGGCCATTGCGAGAGCGGTAACTGTGAGACAGGTAATTGTGCTGCCCACGACTGCGGTGATTTATGATGTCAACTTGTACAGAAATGAATTGCCCATAAGCGATTGAATGAGGTAGCTGCAGGTTGACAACTTCGACACTCGCCAACCGCTTGGCATTCGCAGCTTGAGGATGCAGAACCGCAAAGCCTCCAACCGCTGC
Source organism: Pseudomonadota bacterium (assembly GCA_039039985.1). Classification (GTDB taxonomy): domain Bacteria; phylum Pseudomonadota; class Alphaproteobacteria; order Rhizobiales; family Hyphomicrobiaceae; genus JBCBWG01. Next base: position 10,276 of record JBCCOV010000019.1, read on the forward strand.
AGCCGCCGTCGCGCGCCCGACAAATGATCGCCGTGTCAGCTCCTGCTCCACTTCGTACTCGGACGTTGGCAGGTCCTCGATCTTGATCAACTCTAACTCCACAGCACAAACTCCACACGTTAATCGCGAACTTGATCAGATCACGGATACTTTAACGCGTATAGTTTGTAAACGGATCTTTTAAGTTTTTTGTGCGTGGTGTCTCAGGCCGTGTGTGCGGGAGGCTCAGCCAGGACGTGGGCTGGCAGTGCAAAACCGCCGCACGCAAACATTGCGCTAGCGTTGACAGCCAAGTGCATCGGCCACGCCGTTCAGGCTGTCCGTGACGATGTCCCATGGTGCTGTCGCGTGTTTGTCCTTCGTCTGCGCAGGCCCGTGCTCGGTCGGGCGCAGGACAAATGCGGTGCGGAAGCCGACGTTTTGAGCCGCACGGAGATCGTCGTTGTGGGCGGCCACCAGCATGCAGGCGTCGGGCTTGAGGTTGAGAGCCTGTGCAGAGCCCAGATAAGCCTGTTGCGTCGGCTTGTAGGCCTTTGTGACTTCAGCGCCGAGGATCGTATCCCAAGGCAGCCCGTTATGGCGGGCCATGCGCACCATCAATCCAATGTTGCCGTTTGAGAGTGTCGCGATGATGTGGCGCCGCTTGAGACGGTAGAGGCCTTCGATCACGTCTGGCCATGGCTCAAGCCGATGCCAGATGGTTACGAGATGCTCCAACTCGCTTTCGGTAAACTGCGGAAAGTTATGGCGTGCCAGCAGCGTATCCAGATTCTCGCGATGCAATGTGTCGAGGATCGTAAATGGACGACGCCCGGCGCGGATCTCCTCCATGGCCGGCTGGTAAAGCGCGCGCCATTCATCGGCGAAGGTCTCCCAGTCCGCTTCGAGCCCGCGCGCATGCCCGAAAGAGCGCAGCTCACGCGTAACGCTCGTCCGCCAATCGACGACGGTGCCGAAAACGTCGAACAAGAGGGCCTTAACCGTGTCGAGTGAGTTGCTCGTCATGATCGAACTTTCATCCTTACTGCGGATCGGATGGGGCGCCGCATTGTGCGCGATGCCGCATCCAATGATCGGCAAGCACACATGCGACCATGGCCTCGCCAACCGGTACCGCGCGAATGCCGACGCAGGGGTCGTGGCGGCCTTTGGTCAAGATTTCGGTATCGTTGCCGTTCCGGTCGATGGTGCGGCGCGGCGTGAGGATCGACGACGTCGGCTTCACCGCGAACCGTGCCACGATTGGCTGTCCGGTCGAGATCCCGCCAAGAATGCCGCCGGCGTGATTGGATAGGAAAAGCGGTTTGCCATCATTGCCGATCCGCATTTCGTCGGCATTTGCCTCGCCGGTGAGTTCCGCAGACGCAAATCCGTCGCCGATTTCCACGCCTTTGACGGCGTTTATGCTCATTAATGCCGAAGCAATATCTTGATCGAGCTTTCCGTAGATTGGCGCGCCCCAGCCAGGGGATACGCCTTCGGCGACAATTTCAATAACGGCGCCGATTGATGAGCCCGACTTGCGAATATCATCGACATAGGTCGCCCACTGTGTTGCCGCGATTGGGTCGGGGCAAAAGAACGGGTTATTCGGAACTTCATTCCAATCCCATCGTTCGCGATCAATGCGGAGCTGACCGATTTGAACGAGTGCGCCGCGAACCGAAACGCCCGTTAGAATCTTACGCGCGATGGCGCCGGCTGCGACACGCATCGCCGTTTCTCGCGCGGATGCGCGCCCCCCGCCGCGATAGTCGCGGATGCCGTATTTTGCCGTGTATGTGTAATCCGCGTGGCCCGGCCGATGCTTGTCTTTGATATCACCATAGTCTTTCGACCGCTGGTCGACATTCTCAATGACGAGCGATATGGGCGTGCCCGTCGTCACTTGTTGGCCGGATTCGTCCGCGAACACGCCGGACAGAATACGTACAGTGTCTGGTTCGCGGCGTTGCGTCGTGAACTTGGATTGCCCCGGACGGCGCTGGTCAAGGTAGGTCTGAATCTCAGCTTCGCTCAGTGCGATGCCAGGTGGGCAGCCATCAACAACGCAGCCGATCGCCGGGCCGTGGCTTTCACCCCAGGTCAGAACGCGGAACAGATGACCGAACGAGTTGTGAGACATACGATGCGTTTCAGGTTAGTGCGAAACTTAATTGCCTGCATCTGCGGGGCGCATCCCATCGCAAACACGGCGTACATGACACTCTCATGTCGTGCCAATGACACTTGTGCAAGCCTGAAAGGGTAAATGAGGGTGCGGTTCGACAACACTCATCCCGTGCCGGAGTGACAAAGGGCCCTGGAACGGCGTATTGTTACGTGCGTATTGCGTCACTCTCTTTCAAATCAACACAGGAGGACCACGTAACCGCAAGTTATTCGTTGCTTGTGGACGCGTGAATTGGGTTTGGTGATGGTCTCATACGTTTCATGAGGCCGGAGGCAAATCCAGGTCCATAACCGTATGGTGGTGGCCCGTCGTCACTGCCAAAATCACCGTAATTCGGGCCTGAGCAGCCGTATCGCGGTGACATTCTGTTCGCGTTCCGGAAGCTGGACTCCGCTAGCCAGCTTCCGGTTTTTCTAGAGACGCCACGGCTGCTTTCCCAACTTGCGATTTTCCCAACGTGCGATTTTCCTGATGCCAGCGGTCAGGTCAGGCCCATGACACGTGGCCCGAACGGAGAATCATGATTCGGTCCTGCGGCACCTCGAGAACGGGAATCTCGGCTTCAGCCAGATCCAAAAGCAAGCCTCTCAAGACCCGGCTGACACCGCCGTGAGACACAACAATCGTGTCTTGCGTGATCTCCGACAGCCAAGCGCCGGCGCGGACCGAGAGATCCGCGTAGCTTTCGCCACCCCGCGGGCGCCAACGGTACTTATTCGCCTTGCGTTCGGCGTACCCGGCCGGGTCGGTCTTTGCGACCTCCGTCAAGTACACGCCTTCCCAGGACCCGTAGTGGACTTCGCGCAGGCGATCGTCAGTCTGGTATCCGTTTCGTGGGAAACCTGCTGCTTCGCGCAAGATCTCCATCGTTTCCGCCGTGCGCAGCATCGGGCTTGCGACAAATGGCATCGCTTCAGCATCCGAGACAATTTCACGCAGTGCTCGCCCGTTACGTGCGGCCTGGAGGCGCCCCGTGTCGTTCAAGGGAATGTCCATTTGGCCTTGCAGACGCCGCAACCTGTTCCAGTCGGTCTCGCCGTGCCGAATGAAATAGAGCGTGATATCGTGTGCAAGATTGGACATCCGACAACCTCCGAAGCCAGCATCGAATCACTGTGCCATACGACTATGACGTCAGCTCCATCACCAGCTTGCCGTGGTTGGCGCCCGTGAACAGGTCATTGACGATGCTTGGAAAGGCGGAAATGTCCACGGCCCGTACGTCTTCGCGCAGTGTGAGCTGACCGTCCGCATGCCACTGGCCGAGTGCCGCTATGGCCTCCGGTATCCGGTCCGCCCAGTCGAACACGATCAATCCTTGGATTCGAAGCCGCTGCGTGAGCACGGCGCGCATTTGCGTGGGACCTGGCGGCGGTGCCGTCGCCGTGTACGCCGAAATCAGACCGCACAATGGGATCCGGCCGAACGTATTCATTTGTGGGAGGACGGTATCCAATACCATTCCGCCGACGTTCTCGAAGTACACGTCAATTCCGTCAGGACAGGCGGCAGCGAGCTGTGCTGCAAATTCAGGTGCCTTGTAGTCCACGGCTGCGTCGAAGCCGAGCGTGTCCGTGAGGTAGGCGCATTTTTCCGGCCCGCCGGCTATCCCCACCGCACGGCAACCCTTGATTTTTGCGATTTGCCCGACGACAGAGCCGACGGCGCCGGATGCGGCGGAGACGACAACGGTCTCGCCAGCTTTGGGCTGACCGACCTCAAGAAGCCCGAAATACGCCGTCCAGCCGGGCATGCCGAGGCCGCCCAACCAGCGCGCCGGCGGTGCCTGATCAAGGTTAACTTTCACGACCCCGGCGCCATTCGTGACGGCGTGTTCCTGGACCCCAAGCAGGCCTTGCACGGCATCACCGACCGCGAAATCGGGATGGTTCGATGCGTCGACGACGCCGGCAGCGTACGCGCGCATGACGCCACCGATTTCAACCGGTGCGACGTAGGACTTGCCGGCGTTCACCCAACCCCGCATCGCGGGGTCACAAGAAACGTGGGTGATTCGCACGCGAAACGTTCCGGGCTCCGGGGCCTCCAGCGGAACGCTTTCGATCATGAAGTTATCGGCGCTCAACAAGCCTGGGGCTGGTCGATTGGCAAGCAGGACTCGGCGCGTGGTGTTCAACTGCACGTGTCGCTCCGCATATCGGTCGTGATCGGTTCAGCCGTCTGATTTTACGACGGAAATGTCCGGCGCATCCTCGTTTTTCATGCCCTGGACGTGATAACCGCAGTCGACGTGGTGGACTTCCCCGGTCACGCCTCGGGAGAGGTCTGACAGCAGATAAAGCCCTGAAGCGCCAACATCTTCGATTGTCACATTGCGGCGTAGCGCTGAGTTATACTCGTTCCACTTCAAAATATACCGGAAATCGGCAATTCCTGAAGCGGCAAGTGTCTTGATAGGCCCGGCGGAGATCGCATTCACCCGAATTCCGTCCTTGCCGAGATCCGCGGCCAGGTATTTGACGCTTGCCTCAAGTGCCGCTTTTGCAACGCCCATGACATTGTAGTGCGGCATCACCTTCTCGGCGCCGTAATACGTCAGCGTCAGCAGTGATCCGCCGGCCGTCATTAGCGGCTCGGCCCGCTTCGCCAGCGCGGTGAATGAATAACAGGAAATCAACATCGTTTGGGTGAAGTTCGCTTCACTTGTGTCGATATACCGGCCATCCAACTCCGCTTTGTCGGAAAACGCGATTGCGTGCACAAGAAAATCGATTTTCCCCCAGCGATTGGCGAGCGCCGCAAACAATTCGTCGACCGAACCGGCATCGGTGACGTCGCACGGTAAGACGATGTCGGAGCCGAGTTCAGCAGCCAGCGGCTCAACGCGCTTTTTCAAGGCCTCGCCCTGGTAAGTCAGCGCAAGTTCGGCGCCCTGTGCGGCAGCAGACTTGGCAATGCCCCAGGCGATTGAGCGGTTATTGGCGATTCCGAGTATAAGACCGCGTTTGCCGGCCATAAGCGTGCCCGCGCCCATAGCCTTATCTGTTCCCTCTGCGCTCATGCAGCGTACCTCTCCTCAATCGCAGCCCGGCCATCGGCTGGCAACGACTTGCACGACTATGTCCGTGCAACTTATCCGAATAGATAGCGCCAACCGATACCACGCCGGCTCTCGCTGTCGATGATTTGTGCACACGCCACAGTATCGACGGGGCTCCGGTGTGGCTGGGTCGAGCGTTATCGGCGCCCCTCGCTGCGCGCAATCCTACACCATCGACCTAGCGGGTCCAGCTGACGGTCACGGGTTCGTATACGCGCGGTCGGGCCACGTAGCGCGTCTGACTAAGCGGCTCAAGTGCCCAGACGCCAACTGCCATCCTGTAGCTGGCAGGCTGTCCCGGTTGTTGTCTTGGAAAAGCTACCGGACATCAGCTCGACGCGAAGGCGTCGACACAGCTTGCCGCTTCGGTGTCGGAACGTGTTCTTTAACGTCACGAACCCCGTGAGGCGACCATGAGCGCGATGCCAGACGTAGGTCCCACCATCCTTGACAGTGCTCAGCGCGTAATCGAGGGCATCGAGCGTCGCGACAACGTCAGCACGTGTCAGCTTGACCGCCGGGCGTTCTTGTATCGGGCCGCGCAGGGTCGGCTGCGCCATTTGGTCCTTGGCGGCGACCGAACTGCCGAGACAAATCGAGAGGATCGCCAAGCCCAAGCTACAATGCCGCAGCAAGCGGCGATTGATCTGTGCGGAGGCGCCGGCATTATCGGCCCGAACTGCGGGGTTGTTCGTTTTCGGTAACATGAACGCGGATACACCCTGTACGCTGACGAGGAGGATGGATAGCCAAGCCTCCGTTCAACTGTATGGGATCAGAGTGACCTAGTCTGGTTACCTGTGGATTAAAATGCGTCCCGCTGTTTTGCAGCGCGCCAGCGAGGCACCTGCGGGCGTGACGTTGCACCCGGGAGATTCGAATGGCGGATGGAGACCAGCTCGCAACCGACGCGTCGGCTGCGGAACGTGGGTTTTTGGCTGAGCACGACCCGTTTTCTTTGTTTGATCGCTGGTTTCTTGAGGCTGAAGCCGACGAAGTTAACGATCACAACGCGATGGCGCTGGCGACCGTCGACGCCACGGGTATGCCGAACGTGCGCGTGGTTCTTCTCAAAGGGCTGGACCAAGCGGATGCAGGTGCCGCTCGTGGCTTTGTGTTCTACACCAACTTTGAGAGCGCCAAGGGACAAGAGCTTCTCGGCAACGGAAAAGCTGCTCTGAATTTCCACTGGAAAGGCTTGCGCCGTCAGGTTCGGATCCGCGGTAACGTTGCTGCGGTCTCTACTTCCGAGGCTGATGCTTATTACAGCAGTCGGCCGCGTGGGAGCCAGATCGGTGCCTGGGCCTCGCAACAATCCCGTCCGCTGGCCGGCCGAGCGGAGCTGGAAGCTGCCGCAAGCGCCGCCGCGGAGCGGTTCGGAGACGGACCTGTTCCGAGGCCGACGCACTGGTCAGGGTTTCGCGTCGTGCCGCTTCAGATCGAGTTTTGGCACGATCGTCCCTACCGCCTGCACGATCGCCTGCTGTTTGAGCGGACCACACCGGACGCAGCGTGGGAGCGTCGGCAGCTTTATCCGTAGGCCGGTGTTGACTATGGCGGATGGTGATCGCACCGGGTCCCGCATGAGAGATTTCCTCAGCGCAGCGGCGTACTTCGTCTAAGTGGGTCAAGGCGCCGAAAGCCTCGGCTTCTTCCTGCGCCAACGCGATTTCGGAACGCGCACGATCCGGCAAGTTCGCCGCGGCCGCCGCGCGTGCCGCCAGATAGCGCGCGAGCGGCAAGTGATGCCGCGCATTCAGCTTCTGAAGCTCCGGGATCACATGATCGACGATCGATAGGCCTCTTTGGGCGTCAACAGTCACGGCCACGAAGCCGAGGAGGAGTTCGGCGAGGCATGCTTGATAGGTGTATCCCTGACGTTGTGCGATGGACTTGGCGGCATGGGCGTAGGCGCCGACGTCCGTATCCTGGCGTGCCCAGGCAACCTGTGTGCCGAGTTCACAAAGAACGGTTGCCTGCAGGCTGGGATCTCCGATCGCCGCCGCAGTCTGGAGTGCGCGTTTTCGCAATGCGGCGGCACCTGATTGATGGTCGCGCAGCGTTGCCACTTCGGCAGCCAGAGTAAAGAGCGTGGCGTGCAATGCGTCACGATCAGTCTGCGGCGCCGTCGATCGATTGCATGGATCGAGAGCGAAATCGATGTGGTTTTGAGCCGTATTGAGATCGCCGGCCCGGATGGCGTTGTACGCCTTGGCTCGCGAGGCCAGCGCGCGGTTTTGCGGCGAAGAATTGGCACCAGACGCTCGCGTTGACAGCAAATCGGCAACGGTTTGCGCGCGGGACGTGTCACCACTCAAACAGCAGCTCAGATGGAGATCGACCAAGACATCGGTTTCACGTGTGCTGTTTGCAGAGGGGGCGTCAGTGGCGCGCTCGTGCCGTTGGGTCAGGCGTGCCAGACACCACTCCAGGCTTGATCGCACACTCCGATGTCCTGGCCCAACCAGGATCGTCTTCTGGCGCGCCATAGCGTGCAAGAGCATGATCCGCTCGCCTATGCGGTTCGACCGACCCTGGCGGGATGTCAACTGCCAGGCTTGGCGATAGTGTGCGACGGCTGTGTGTGTTTGATGGTCGCCTTCCGCCGCGTGTCCAGCCTGCAAAAGGAGACCCACGGCTGCCGCCTTGTCACCGCTGAGGGCGGCGTGCCACGCAAGATGGGACAGTGTTGCAGGCGTGTTGAGAGCGGCTTGGGCGTTCTCGATTTGACGCCTGATGGTGGCGTGGAGATCGTGCTTAGCCCGTTGCGACAGTGTGGAATATGCGGTGTAGCGCAGGGCTTCGGAGCGGAACTGATAGGTCTCGCAGCTCTGTTGATCCGTCGGGACCAGCACGCCATGGCCGACGAGTTGCGCCAATGCGGACCGCACGCGGGCCGGCGGCATTTCCAGCGCGACGGCGAGTTCCGCAATCGGGACGCGTTCGCGATATGCGGATGCAACACGCGCGAAGGGAGCCAGGCAACCAAGACTTTCCATAAGCCATTGTGCCGCCGCGGGGGCGTCTTCTTCGGTTGTTCTCGCGACATTTGTGCAGGACGGTGCGGAGATTGGGCGGTGCATCCCGAATGGGCGCGTGGGATGGTTCCGGCTCAATCCGAAAGGCTCCAAGCGGAGCGCGGACGATGCTTGCGCGCATTGTGCTGCGTCCGTTTCCGACCGCGCGATGACGATCACGGCAACATCCGGGCACGGCGCAATGCGCCTGACGAATTGCCAGAGGAGCTTGGCGCACCGGCCGCCCGCCCGCCAACTGTTGTCGAGAACGACCAGAAGCCGGTTTGACTCGGACCATTTGATGATCGCGCCGACAACCCGCCTCAAAGTGTGTCGTGCCGTTTCGCCGTCCGACAGGTCGCTTGCAGCCGTATGCACGAGTGCGTCATGACCTTTTGCGTTTGTGACTGGGCCATCTTGCATGCGTGCGCGATGGGCCACGGTCCCAGAAGCCGTCGCGCGCAAAAACGCGAACGCCAATGCGCGGGCCAGCTGTCCGGGTTGATCGTCGCCGAAATTGTCCAGTGACAGGTGCAAGACGCGACTGCCGCAGCGTTCCGCCGCGCTGATGCAGTGGCGGACGACGTCGTGCTTATGGGAACCCGGCGGGCCGATGACCAACAGCGGCTGCGCCGTCTCGCCAGCCAGTTGTTGGCTGATTTGGTGCGCTCCGTATGCTGCGTGCGCCGACAGAAACTCTGGTTCGCCGCTTTGCCCTGCATCTGTGTCGATATTGGTTGGACGTTGCGCAGTCGCAGCCCGGAGTTTGGGGCCGATGTTGATGTTTGACGGCGCAGGGGGTCTCACACCGCTCAATGACCTGAAATGCTGCGACACGTCTTTTAGCTGCAGCGAGTCCGGCAGCAGCTCACACGCGACGTGAAGCTGATCTTTGCGGCCCAACACGCCCGCGATCTGCTGTGCGGCGCGCAAGACGCGTTGCGCTGCGGTCCGGCTGGCATAGTCGCGTGGCCAGGACGCAAGCACAACCGAACCGCCAGCCGTGATGATCCGGCCGTTTGCGAGCCGAATGATGGCTTCTGTCTCGCGCACGAAACTGATGCGCCGTGCCCGTATCGTCTCCGCAGTCCATGGCGAAAGTCGCGAAGACGGGCACGCCTGGGGCTCAATGCGTTGGATCTGCAGATACGCCATAGTGGCGGGTTCTCGCGGCGGGAAACGCTTGTCGATCCAGGCCGCGTCAAAGGCGCAGTCATCCTCGTGTGACATCATGGTGTGGGCGCCGTGGGGACATTGTCTGGACCCCGCGTGTGATTGGTAACGTTACATGTCTGGTTCATCTGCTCACAGATTAATGGTCCAAGTCTAAACATTTCCCTTGTGACCAACAGCGCGGTTGGTTGAGCCGGGCTGTCTTCGTCACTGTGCTTGCGACGAAGTGAACCGGTCTGACGGCGAGCGCGTTTGCGCTAAGCGGTTAACCAGCGATGACATATCGGGAAAATCGACGGATTATGCTCGATGACATATTTTCTGCTTCGCGCGACGGATCTCGCTGATCGGTCCCGTTAACGACACTGTGTCAGTGTTTAGGGGACAGACCGTACAAGAGGCTGAACGTGTGGTTTGCCTCGTTTCTATGGATCGCAGTGATAGCTTGTGACGCAAATGCTTAAGACGGATGCCGTTCCGACTGATAAGGCCGAAGCGCCAAAAAACGACAGCGCGTCCGTGACGCGACTGGACAATGCGTCACGGGTGCACGGCAGCCCATCGGATGCGCGCACTGGTGATGCAGAGGATGTCCGGTCTCGCACGCCGCTGCAGTGGATCGGCTTTGGACTGTTAACGGCCTTTAAGGTTGTTCTGCCCGTGGTTGTGTTGGCTGTGGCCTACGCCGGCGCGCAATATCTCAGAGATACAAAGCCAAGTCCGCCGGCGCCAAACGTCGTGGAAGCGCGCGCACCGATCCGCACAGTCGTGGCGAAAGTGCAGACAGTGCGACCAAAGCTCCGCCTTTATGGTGTCGCGGTGGCCGGTCGTCAGGTCGAAATGCGGTCATTGGTCGCCGGGCGCGTCGTTGAGACCGGCGAAGGCTTGAAGGACGGCGCCGTTGTCCCCGCCGGGGGGTTGCTGCTGCGGATCGATCCGTTCGATTATCGATCAGAAATCAAGGAAACCGAGGCGCAGATCGCTGAGGCGCGCGCAAAGCTGAGCGAGTTCGAGGCCGCTCTATCGGTCGAGGTCTCGAACCTCGAATTCGGGCGGGAACAGTTGAAACTTGCGATTGCTGATCTCGAGCGCGCCGAGGCTTTGTCCAAGCGCGGCAACTTGGCGGAACGGTCGCTTGATGATCGCCGGCTGATTGTCAGCCAGCGACGCCAAGCCGTGCGCCGTGACGAGAACAATGTCAAGGTTCAGCAGGCGCGCATCGATCAACAGAAGGCGCAGATCGCGCGGCTGGAGAACACGCTTACGCGCAATCGTCAGCGTCTGACCGAAACCCGGCTCGTCGCACCGTTTGAGGCCTACGTGACCGATGTGGGTGCGCAAGTCGGGCGCATGCTTGTTGCGAATGATCGCGTCGCGACACTGATTGATCGGAATTGGATTGATGTCTCCTTCACCCTGACGGATCGCCAATACGGGCGGCTGCTGTCTGAGCGCACGTCGCTGGTTGGGCGGACTGTCGATGTCCGTTGGGAGATCGGCAAAGAGCCCATTCGCTATACGGCCGCGGTTGAGCGCGTTGCGGCACGCGTCAGCTCAAACTCAGGCGGTGTCGACGTTTTTGCACGGATCAAGGATCCGACGGTGGGCGTGCCGCTCCGCCCCGGGGCATTCATGCGCGTGAGCCTGGACGACACCAAGTTTGAAGACGTCATCCGGGTTCCGGCAAGCGCGCTTTATGATGGCCGTCTCGTTTATGTCGTGGTCGATGGGCGCCTCGTTGAACAACAGGTAACGCCTGTCGGCGTCGATGACGCGTACGTGCTTCTCAAGGGCGCAATTGAACCTGGCGCCCGGATCATGGTCACAAGGTTGGCAGCCCCGGGCCCGGGTCTTGCCGTCAAGGAGCTTTGAGCCATGGCGCTCGATAGTGATCCAACAGCCAGCCGTCGATCTGGGCCGACGATAGGCGGCGGTATCGTCGCTCTGTTTGCGCGGCATCCGACGGCGCCCAACCTTTTGATGCTGGTCCTGATCCTTGCGGGACTGTTCAGCCTCACGCGGCTCAATCGCCAGTTCTTTCCGGACATTGTTATCCCAACGATTGTTGTCACGGTTGAGTGGCCGGGCGCGAGCGCTGAGGATGTCGAGCGCAATATTCTCGATGTGCTTGAGCCAGAGCTACGGTTTATCGACAACGTCGACGAGGTTGTGTCTTACGCACGCGAAGGCAGCGCATCGATCTCGCTATCGTTTCCGCCCAACGTGGACTTGCAAAAAGCCCAAGCCGACATCGAACAAGCCGTATCGACGGTCACGACGCTACCGGAGGACTCGGAACGCCCGACAATCACGAGGGCGGCGTTTTTTGACAACGTCGGGAAGATTGCGCTGTCGGGACCGTTCGATGAGCGCATTCTGAAGTCCTACGCCAAACGATTGCGTGATGGCTTGCTGGCTGCCGGCATTGATCGTGTTGTTCTGACAGGCGCGCGCGACGAAGAAATCTGGATACGGGTCCGCGAGGCCGATTTGCAGCGTCTTGGACTGACGCTTCGGGACGTGTCCGACAAGGTGCGTGAAAACTCACAGGATCAGCCCGCGGGGACATTGCGCGGCGGCTCGGAATTGCAACTGCGGGCGAAGAGCGATCGTAGAACGGCTGAAGAGCTGGGCGCGATAGAACTCCGGTCGACGGATACCGGACAGAAAGTGTTCTTGCGCGACGTTGCCGATGTTCGGGCGGCATCAGACCGCGACGGTCTGATCGCCAGCGTAAACGGCGTACCGGCGGTACGTCTGGAGATTCAGCGCTCGTTGACGGCGGACACGCTGAAAACGATGCAGATCATGAATGCGTACATCGAAAAAGCGCGCGCGGAGTTGCCCAAATCCCTGAACATCGAGATCTACGATGTTTCCGGAAAACTCGTCGAACAGCGGCTGTCGATTCTCGTCAAGAACGGACTTCAAGGTCTGGTGTTGGTCCTGCTGGCACTCTTCGTTTTCTTGAACGCCCGGATCGCCTTCTGGACCGCCGCGGGCATTCCGATCGCCATGTTCGCGACATTGGCTGTGATGCTGGTGACCGGCCAGAGTATCAACATGGTCTCGATGTTCGGATTGATCATGATGCTTGGCATCGTGGTCGATGATGCCATCGTTGTTGGAGAGCAGGCTGCATCGCTGGAGGAGCGGGGCATGGTGCGCTCCGATGCAGCCGTCGCGGCCGGCGTGCAAATGACCGCGCCGGTGACAGCGGCGACCCTGACGACGCTGGCCGCGTTTGGTCCGATGCTGCTGATTGGCGACCGTATTGGGGATATCTTGGCGGCAATCCCCTATGTTGCGGCCGCAGCGCTCGTTGCATCGCTGATCGAGTGTTTTCTGATCCTGCCGGGCCACTTGCGCCATGGGCGGGCGCAGGTGAAGCGGCCAAACGCATTCCGGCGAACTTTCGATGCCGGCTTTCGGTTTTTCCGCGATCGCATGTTCGGTCCGCTGGTCGATTTGGCCTACGCATGGCGTTACACGACTGTGGCAATCCTGGTTGGTGGTTTCATCCTCGCGATCGGCCTCATGCAAGGCGATCGGGTGCGGTTTGTTTTCTTCCCGAACCTGCCTCCGGAGAACCTGTCGGCTTTTGTTGTTTTTGCGCCGGGTGTTCCGCGTGCGCAGCAGCAGCCTGTTATCACCGCCGTTGAGGAGGCCCTCTTGCGGGCGGAACGCAAGTTGCTCGCGGCGCAGCCGAAGGCGCCGACCGCGCTCCCGGAGGCCGATGACGAAGCCGGCCGCCCAGGTGACAATGCCATCACGCGCTGGATTGTGCAGACGTGGAACCAACTTCGCCCGCCGCCGCTGCCGGAACGCGACGAGAAGCTGGTCGATACCCGGATCGCAATCTTTGGCACTGCGGGGCGGACGCGTGGCGAAAACCTGGCGCAACTTGATGTGCAATTGACGCCAAGTGAAGAACGCCTGACTTCGTCTCTCGATGTGCTGCGGGCCTGGCGGAAAGAGCTTCCCACGTTTGCTGGCGTTGAGAAAATCGTTGTGTTCGGCCGACGCGGCGGACCGCCTGGGCGCGACGTTGATGTGCGGCTTGAAAATGCGCCCGTTGCGGTTCTCAAGGCTGCTGCCGAGGAGTTGAAGACGCGCCTGTCGTCCTATCCCGGCGTATCCGCAATCGAGGATGATTTGCCGTACGGCAAGCAAGAGATTGTCTTTGAACTCAATCCGCGCGGAACGGCGCTTGGCTTCACAGGTCAGTCCGTCGGGCGGCAGGTGCGGGACGCCTTTGAAGGCGCTATTGCCACCCGCTTCGCCCGCGGAAATGACGAGATCACCGTTCGGGTCATGCGGACGCAGGAAGCTGACGGCGTTGCGGCACTGCACAACTTCTATCTCACGACGGCCGGTGGAGATCGTGTGCCGCTGCTAGAGGTTGTGACGGTGAAAGAGCAGGGAACGTTCTCCGTCATTTTGCGCCGCGACGGTGTCCGCACGGTTTCGGTAACGGCGGACTTGGATACGGACATCGCGACAACTGAAGCGACAATCGAGCGGTTAGAGGCCGAAGTGATGCAAGCACTGGCCCGTAAGTATCAGCTCACGTATCAATATGGCGGTCGTGCAGAAGAAAGCCGGGACGCGTTCAAGGATCTGCAAATCGGCGCATTGCTCGCGCTGGCGATGATCTACATCATTCTTGGCTGGGTCTTTGCCAGCTACTGGCAGCCGCTTGCGGTGATGGCGATCGTCCCGTTCGGCTTCGTGGGAGCTGTTATCGGGCACTGGGTCATGGGCTACTCGATCACGATTATCTCCATGATCGGTCTCCTCGGTCTGAGTGGAATCCTGGTCAACGACTCGATCGTCCTGGTGACGCGATACAATCAACGTCGCGCTGAAGGTGAACCCTTGACGCAAGCCATCACCGGTGCGTCGCGGGACCGCCTTCGCGCCGTTGTCCTAACGTCGCTGACGACGATTGGAGGACTAACGCCACTGATGTTCGAGACCAGCCGGCAGGCCCAGTTCTTGATCCCGCTGGCCGTCACGATTGTTTTCGGACTGGCTGCGGCGACAATCCTCGTCCTAATCCTGGTGCCGTCTCTCATCGGGATCGGTTCGGATATTCGTAGGGCCGCTGGTTTGTTGGTCCGCTTGTATTTCCCGGGCCGGCAAGCCCGACCGGTTTCGACGTGATCGGAGACGGCAGCGTAGCCGTCAGGCTGCGGTGATCTCAAGCTTTTCCAATAACGCAATCAGCATTTTTCCGCTTTCTCGGCGGTGTTGTTCGTGAATGCGGTAGGCGCCCTGTTGGTCTCGATCCCGGATCGCCTCGACCACGGCGCGGTGCGCTGCGTTAGACCGGACCGGCTTCGGTCGCAACTTCAGCGTTAGCTTGCGTACCCGATAGGCCTGATCAAAAATCTTTGACATGATGTCGATCAGGCGTTGATTGCCCGTTGCCGCGACGAGCGTGGTGTGGAATCGATCGTCTGCCTCTGCCCATGCCGCGAGATCATCGATGGCAAGCGCGCGGTCCATTTCAGCAACGGCTTCATCGAGCTTTGCCAATGTCGCCGTTTCGGCGCCGCGCTCAGCCACGATCTTTGCCGCGTGCGCCTCGAGACCGGTGAGAACCTCGTAGATTTCGCGCATACCGCTCACGGACACGGGTAAAACGCGCATGCCGTGGCGCGGGCGGATTTCTATAAGGCCTTCAGATTGTAGCCGGATCAATGCTTCGCGGATGGGCGTGCGACTTACGCCGATCCGATCGCCGAGTTCCTCTTGCAGAACAAAACCGCCGGGCAGCAGTTCGCCTTCGAGAATCATGTGCTTGAGCCGGTCATAAACACGATCGGTCTGAGCGCGTTTTCCAGACGAAGGACGTGCAGGCGTTTCCATATCCAGATCGGCTATATCGGTCATAAGCTTATACGTCTGCCGGTTGCTTGCGACTCGTAGACCGCCTCCTCAACAGTAATATTCCTAAGGTAGTCTTCTGCCAAGTTCTCATAGTCTTTTCGGCTGAGGCGGTTCGCAATAACAGAACGTTGTAGTTCATAGACGCAGTCACCTCCAAATGCATGGTCGTGCCATGTGTAGGCGACCGGATGTTCGTCATATTCGCCCATTTTACGCAGGAACAGGTTGGCATCGCCATCCATGCGAAGGGATCCGCCACTCCCCTCGATCAACAACTCGCCCATGGTCAATCGATGGTTTTTGGCCTTGTGATCCACGAGGCGGTTGCCATCGAAAAGGCCCCGCGCGCCGGATTTGAACTCGAACAATATGATTCCGGCGTCTTCCCCGGCAATGACAGGGTTGAGTTTTCGCAGTGCAGCAGTGACGGATTCGATTTCTCCGAAAAGAAAGCGAAACGTATCAATCAGGTGAATGGCCGTTTCGTGGACGAGAAAGCGCGGCATGGCTTGAAAATACGGCTGGCGCGCGAGGTAGGCTTCTGGGCCCTGACCATCTCCCGGCCGAAGCCGAAACGTAATCTGATATAGCGTTCCTAGTGCGCCGGATGTCAGGATTTTGCGCGCTTCACGATACCAGGGCTGGAAGCGAAAGTTCTCATGAATGACAACGGAAATGCCGGCCGACCGTGCAATACGCGTCGCCTCTTCCGCCTCGGATATTGTCGGGCAATAGGGCTTTTGGCAGATCACGTCGACGCCGTGGCGCGCCGCGATTTTAATCGCGTCGAGATGGGTTTCCGGCGGCGTGATAATGTCGAGGATGTCAGGTTTGGTATTCGCCAACATGTCGTCGACGTCGGCAAATGCAGCCGGAATACTGTATTTTGCAGCGCACTCTTCGGCTTTGGCGATTGTGCGATTTGCACAGCCGACAAGGGCGACTTCGGGGATCCGTGTCCAGGCCTCATATTGAAACTGTGCGAAGTATCCAGCACCTGTAACCGCGACCTTAACCTGTTCTGACATCGTGCGGCTCATCCGTTTCATGCATCGGGATTGATGTCGTCGATTGCGCGCAGGACGGCCGCGGTGATCGCGTCGGTCCCGTCGCTCCCTCCAAGTTCCACGGAGCGAAGGTTGTCTTGCCGAAAGGCTTGTCCGACGGCGGCTTCGATGAGTGCTCCGCCTTGGCGCGCAGACGTGCTGCCTCGCGTATCCGCCAGCCAGTCTAGCATCATTGCTGCCGACAAGAACATGGCAGTGGGATTGGCCTTGCCCTGGCCGACGATGTCCGGTGCCGTCCCATGGCAAGGCTGGAAAACGGCGTGCGTGTCCCCAATGTCAGCCGATGGCGCCATGCCCATCCCGCCGATGAGCCCGGCGCCAAGGTCCGAGAGGATGTCGCCAAACATGTTTTCGGTGACCATCACGTCAAATGTCCACGGTCGCCGGACCATGTCGAGCGCGGTCGCGTCGACATAGGCGTAGGTCGGGTCAATGTCAGGGAAGTTCTTAGCCCGCTCGGCAAAAATCTGTCTTTGGAAAGCGAACGCAGAAAAGACGTTGGCCTTATCGACCAGCGTCAGACGTCCGGGACCGCCCTTGGTCTTGCGCTGCTGCGCCAGCCGGAAGCTGAAGTCAAACAGCTTTTCGCTGACTTTGCGTGTGACGACCAGGGTTTCGGTCGCGGCTTCGTCATTCACGATCGTTCCTTTGCCCTTCGAGGCAAACAGGCCCTCGGTGGACTCGCGCACGAGTACGAAGTCCAGCGCGGTTGCGCGCGGGTCGCTGAGGACAGGCGGCAATCCTGGCAAAGACTTCACGGGCCGAACCCCGGCATACAAGCCGAGTTCCATGCGCAGCGTTATCTGTGGTGCGATTTCTGTGCCGTCGGGATAGCGGATGTGCGGAAGCCCCATGGCGGCCAAGAGGATGGCATCGGCGTTGCGACAGCTTGCGAGGGTTTCATTTGGGAGCGCGTCACCCGTATCGTGATAATGGCCTGCGCCGGCCGCGCACTCGTCCATTGTCAGCGAAAAGCCGCCGACCTTGGCTTCAACCGCTTGCAGGAGCTGCCGGCACGGCGCCATAACCTCCGGGCCAATCCCATCGCCGGGGAGGGTGGTGATCTGAAATGTGTTGGTGCGGTCTGCCATCCTGCGCTCCGGCCGTTTATTCGCGTAACGCAACGTTACGTCGCTCCAATGTATCCGTCAATGGATACATTAATCTTGCTCAAATTGATGATCGAGCACTTCATTATCATTTTGTTTTTAATGGTTTTTCTGTTCGCTATCGGTTGTGCGTGGCGATTGCAATTGCCGTTTCGGGAGGCTCGGCTTGTGCCGATGCCCGGTCTCGCCGCCGCGACGTCATGATGCGATGGCTCAGCAGAATGACTGGTCCGAGACCGACGGCAACGAGGATGAGCGCCGGTATGGCTGCTTGTGCCAAACGTTCATCGGACGCCAGGCGATAGGTTTGGATCGCGAGCGTATCGAAGTTGAACGGCCGCATGATCAATGTCGCCGGCAGTTCCTTCATGACGTCGACGAAGACCATCAAGAGCGCAGTCAAAAGTGCTGGCCGAAGCAGAGGAAGGTGCACGCGGCGCAGCATGGTCGCTTGCGTTTCTCCGAGTGACCGCGCGGCAGCGTCCATTGTTGCTGGAATGCGTGCCAGGCCGGCTTCAACGCCGCCCAGTGCGACAGCGAGGAATCTGATCACGTACGCCATCACGAGCGCTGTGATCGTTCCCGTGAGAACGAGGCCAGTTGATATGCCGAACCCAGATCGCATGGCGGCGTCGAGCGCGTTGTCGAATGCCGCGAACGGAATGAGTATCGCCACTGCAATGATCGAGCCCGGAACCGCATATCCGAGGTTGCCGAGGCGAACGGCGGCGGTGCTTATCTTGCCGGGATCCAGGCGCGCCGCATAGGTGAAGAAGACGGCAACGGAGACGGTTACAAGCGACGCCGTTCCAGCGAGGGTGATTGAGTTGGTCGATAGCGTGATGTAGCGCGACCAAGTTGGACCTTCATCGATGATCCAGGCCAGATTGGCGAGAACGACTAGCGGGATCGCAAAACCCAGCAGAACTGGAAGCGCGCAGGCCAAGGCCGCGAGCCAGCCGAGTACCGGCGGCAGGCGATAAGCCGGCAATGCGCGGAGCCGCCGACTATTGTGATAGCGCGCCTTTCGTCGTGTCAGCCGTTCGATCACGATGATGGTCAGGACAACACCAAGCAGCATCGTCGAAAGCTGTGCGGCGGCTATGCTGTCGTCCATGGCCAGCCAGGCGCGATAGATCCCGGTGGTGAATGTCGGCACACCGAAATGCGCGACCGTTCCGAAGTCGGCCAGCGTTTCCATCAGCGCCAGCGTTATACCTCCGACAATCGCGGGACGGGCAAGCGGCAGCGAGACACGCGCAAACGACTGAGCCGGACCGTAACCCAGGCTGCGAGAGACTTCCGTGTAGCATGTCGACTGTTCCAGGAATGCCGTCCGCGCAAGAAGATAGACATAAGGGTAGAGGACGAGAACGAACATGAGTGCGGCCCCACCGAGAGAGCGGATCTCGGGAAACCAATAGTCCCGCGGCCCCCAGCCCATGATGTCTCGCAAAGATGACTGCACGAGGCCGGGGTGCGATAGCAGATCCGTGTAAGCGTAAGCGAGAATGTACGCTGGGATCGCAAGTGGCACGATCAGTGCCCACTCGAAGATGCGCCGGCCGGGAAACTCGCACATTGCGACCAGCCATGCGGTTCCGGTGCCGATAACGGCGACACCACAAGCTACCAGGACGACAAGTGCAAGCGTATTTAAGACAAACTCCGACAGGACGGTGTTCGCCATATGCGCCAACGTACCGTTGTCGGTTTCGAAAACCGACGTTATCAGGGCTAGAAGCGGAAGGAGTAAGAGTACGGCAGCCGCCAGGGCGCTGCTCGCAAGGCGCTGGCGGATGATCCTAGAAAGAAGCGCGCGCGCGGAATTTGGAAACTGAAATGTCACGAGCGTCGTCGATTTGCGTGGACGATTCGAGGTCTGCTGCTCCTCATACAGATATGCCCATCGAGCCACTGCGGCCCGATGAGCTTGCTGACATCACAGTGTCGCTTCTGTTGCGCTTGAGGTCTACTTGTAACCCACTTCGTCGTAAATCTTCTGAGCGTTCGCCTGGTTTTCGCCGAGCTTAATGAGTGGCAGCTTGTCAGCTTTGAACTCACCGAGCTTCTGCACACTTGAGCTTTTCGACACACCGACGACAACCGGGTACTCGTCGTTACCGGCTGAGAAGTACTCCTGCGCCTTCCGGCTGGCCAGATACTCAACGAATTTGATGGCGTTCGCTTTATTCGGAGCCGTCTTCAGGACGCCGGCGCCGGAAATGTTGACGTGTGTTCCGGTCGAGTCCTGATTAGGAAATACGACGGCGATGTTGTCCGTCTTGCCGCTCAGATCACGGACGTTCTTTCTCAATGCGCGGGCAAAGTAGTAGGTATTGGAAATGGCGATTGCACACTCGCCAGATGCAATACCGCGGAGCTGATCCGTATCCCCGCCTTGCGGCTCACGTGCACGGTTCTCCCAAAGTCCCTTTGCCCAAGCTTTGGCTTTCTCAGCGCCGAGGTTCTCGATAATCGATGACATCAGCGAGAGCATGTAGATGTTGGAACTGGAGCGTGTGCAGACCAGCCCCTTGTACTTTGGATCGGCAAGATCGGCATACGTTTTCGGCGGCTCTTTCACGCGCGTTTTGTCGTAAAAGATTACGCGCGCGCGTGTGGAAAATCCGAACCAGTGACCGTTGGGGTGGCGCAGGTTCGCAGGGACTGCGGCGGCGAGAGCCTCAGAGTTTATGGGCTCGAACAGGCCATCTTTATCGGCAGCCCACAAGCGTCCAGCGTCGACAGTGATCAGCACGTCAGCTGGGCTGTTTGCACCTTCCGAATTGATGCGTTTGATGAGAGCGCTTGCGCCGGCCTCGATTCGGTTGATCTTAATCCCGGTCGCCTTCGTGAAGTCGCTGTAGAGCCGTTCGTCCGTGTCGTAGTGGCGCGAGGAATAGACGTTGACCTCGCCGCTCGCGGCTGCGGGGGGCGCCAGTGCAACAGCCGTTAAGGCCATGGCAGTGGCAGTTCCAGCGAGTGATAGCAGACCGTTCAAGGCGTGTCGCATCAGCTCTTCTCCTATATGCTGGCCAAACTGCTTGCGTAATCTCGATCGCGTGCTGGTATTGCACCACCAATCGGCCGCCGTTGTATAATTAAGGAATATTCCGGTCAACAAATATTCGTCCGCCGCGTCGCAGGGCCGCGCGGGATTTCACCACATGCCGTCGGCGCCGGGGTGTTTATTGTCGTACGCGCGATGGGAGCCTAAGTTAGATGAACTCAGCTTCCAGTCCCTTGGTCCGGAAAACAATATGAACTCTCTGACACCTGAAGATGCATTCTCTGCATTGCAGAATACATACGCCGAGTTGCCAGAGCGGTTCTATGCCAAGCTGGCGCCAACACCGGTTGCCGCGCCAAAGCTGATCAAGCTGAACGTGGAGCTGGCAGATCTGTTGGGGTTCGATGCAGATGCCTTGGCTTCGCAGGATGGGGTCTCTGTCCTCGCCGGCAACCGGCTACCCGACAGTCTCACACCGCTCGCCATGGCTTATGCCGGCCACCAGTTCGGTGGCTTCGTGCCGCAACTCGGCGACGGCCGCGCAATTCTGTTGGGAGACGTCGTCGGTCGGGACGGTGTGCGCAGGGACATCCAGCTCAAAGGTTCGGGGCCAACTCCGTTCTCGAGGATGGGTGACGGCCGCGCTGCCGTCGGACCGGTGCTGCGTGAGTACATCGTAAGCGAAGCGATGGCCGCGCTGGGCATCCCGACAACCCGTGCGCTTGCCGCTGTGGCAACCGGTGAGTCCGTCTTCCGGGAAACACCGTTGCCAGGTGCGGTTCTGACTCGGGTCGCGCAGAGCCATTTGCGAGTTGGCACGTTCCAGTACTTTGCCGCGCGGCAGGATCTGGACGGGCTACGTCAATTGGCCGACTACGCGATTGATCGCCACGATCCAGACGCGCGTTCTGCCGACAATCCCTACGGCGCATTCCTGGATGGCGTCGTGCGGCGCCAAGCTGACTTGATCGCCCGCTGGCTGAACGTCGGCTTCATTCACGGTGTGATGAACACAGACAACACGTCCATTGCCGGCGAGACGATCGACTATGGGCCATGCGCGTTCATGGATACCTATGACCCCGAAACGGTCTACAGTTCGATCGATGTGCAAGGGCGCTATGCTTACGGCAATCAACCGAACATCGCTCAGTGGAACCTCGCGTGTCTGGCGCACGCACTGTTGCCGTTGCTTGGTGAGACGGAGGCCGAAGGTGTCGACCGGGCAAAGACATCGATTGGTGGATTTCCAGAGGTGTTTGAAGCGGCATGGCAGACCGGACTGCGGCGCAAAATCGGACTGTCGACGGAGCGCGACGGTGATCGCGAGCTCACTGATGGCCTCTTGTCCGCGATGGTCGACGGGTTCGCCGACTTCACGCTGGCTTTCCGCCGGCTCGAAGTTGCGCTCAATGCAGACGAAGATGGTGTCGTAGACTTTCGCAGTACCTTCGCCGATCAAGGTTCGATCGATGCCTGGCTGCCGCGTTGGCGGGCGCGGCTTGCGCTCGAAGCTTCTCCACTGTCTGGCATCCGTGACATGATGCGTGATGCGAATCCGCTCTACATCCCCAGAAACCACCAGGTGGAAGCAGCGCTCGCGGCTGCGGTGGATGGCGATTTCAACCCGTTCGAGGAACTCGTGGACGTCTTGAAAAATCCCTATCGCGCGCAGCGTGGTCGAGACGCGTATACGCGCCCGCCGCAGTCGCACGAAGTCGTGCAGCAAACATTCTGTGGTACGTGACGCCTGTGGCACATGACGCCTGTGGCACGTAACGCGCTGCGCCGAGGAGAGCACAATGCCCGTTGCCATGGACTATCGACCGGATGCACCTGCAGCACTGTCCGGCATACGGGTTCTCGATCTCTCCAGGCTTGTTGCGGGCAATGCCGTATCTCATGTTCTCGCGGATCACGGTGCCGAGGTCATCAAGGTCGAGCGGCCCGGCGTTGGGGACGATTTGAGAAACTGGAAAACCCGCGGTGTCAGCACGCATTGGAAAGTCTATTGCCGCAACAAGAAGAGTATCACGCTGGATTTGCGCAAGCCGGACGGGCGTGACCTGTTGTGTCAGTTGGTGCGCAGCGCCGATGTCGTGATTGAGAACTTCAAGCCCGGCACCTTGGAGGCTTGGGGACTTGGTCCGGACGTGCTCCAAGCCCATAACCGCAATCTTGTTATTGTTCGGGTTTCAGGTTGGGGACAAACGGGCGCCTTCGCGCACAAGCCCGGGTTCGGCAGCCTCGTTGAAGCCATGTCCGGTTTTGCGAGCATGAACGGATTTGCCGATCGGCCGCCGGTTTTGCCCCCGTTGGCGTTGGCGGACATGATCGCCGGTCTCTACGGTGCCTTTTCAATCATGGTCGCCATTCGGGCCATTGAGCAAGGCGATGCGGCCGGCCAGGTTATCGATCTGGCGCTGTTCGACCCGATACATGCCATTCTCGGTCCGATCGCGGCACAGTACAGGCTTCAGGAGACTGTTCCCAACAGATTGGGATCGCGCTCCGGTCAAACCGCGCCGCGAAACGTCTATGCAACGCGGGATGGCCGCTTCGTTGCACTGTCCGCGTCCATGCAGGCCATGGCAGAGCGGTTCTTTCGTGCAATCGGCCGTCCGGAGCTGGCTGAAGATCCCCGGTTCGCGACGAACAGCGATCGTGTTGCCAATAATGACACCCTTGATCCGATCGTCGCGGCATTTATGGCTGAGCACACGCAGGCGGAGCTGCTTGAAATCTTCGAGCAGGCCGATGTCACGGTCGGGCCCGTGGCCGACATCGCGCAGCTGATGGATCATCCCTACATCGCCGATCGCGCGGTACTTGTTGATGTTCCCGATAGCGAGATGGACCGCTTGCCCATGCACAACGTCATCCCGCGCATGTCGGAGACACCGGCAGCTATCCGAACGCCGGCCCCGGACCTCGGTCAGCACAACGCTGAGATTTATGCGGAGGTTGGTTTGGACTGCGGGGCAATTGCAGCGCTCGCTGCGGACGGCGTCATCTAGTGGGTGCTACGAGGCCAGTTCGCTGTCGACAATGAGTTGCACCGAGTTGGCCGAAAAGACCGATGTTGCGGCTTGGATGGGTTCGCCATCGGAATCGACATTCAGGGACTCAACGACCAGTACGCTCGCCCCACGGTCAAGCTGCAGCATGGCGCGCTCTTTCGCCGTTGCGGTCCGCGCGCTGATCCGGGTCGTCTTGCGGCGATAGTTACGGATGCCCAGAAACTCAAGGGCCTTGGTTACGGATCCGAGGCGGTCGAGGGCTTTGGGTATCCGCTCAAATCGGTCCGCCGGCAACCAGGCAAAGGACCAACAAACCGGAAGATCGTTCGCGAACCTGAGGAGTTCGACCTGGATCACTTCCGCTTTTTCGGCAATGGCAAGCCATTCCGCCATCTCCGGCGGTGCGATCGTGTTGCGCGTCGAGAGAATCTTGCCGCCGGGTTGGCGACCGGCTGCGGTAATGTTCTCGGAAAACCGCGTTACGCGCTGGATCGGGTACTCGATGCGTGCATCGGTCACGAACGTGCCGCGGCGCGGCGCGGCTTGGATCAATCCGCGGCGTGCAAGCTCGCTCAGAGCGCGCCTGAGTGTGTGGCGATTGACGCCGTAGGACTCCGCCAACTGCGTTTCAGTTGGCAGGCGGCTGCCCGCCTTATGCTGCCCCGAGCGAATGCGTGCGGAGATGTCTTCGGCGATCTGTCGCCAAACCGCAATGCCTTCTCCACGAGACAGCGCGCCCTCGCCCTCGGCCTCCTGGCGGCTGCTCTGTTGACGCCGCTTCGGTGCCGGTTTCTTTGTGGGCCGGGTCGGGGAGTTTCTTTTCTTTAAGAGCCGCTTCTTTGGGCTTTTACTCATTTCACTTGTGTTCTATCGGCAGGAAGATTGTCACTGATCAAGCAATCGTCGATTTATCTACAAAGGTCGAATAGTACCAGAGTTTTCAGAGATCTCACATGAGATATCCTCGAACTGTTTCAATTGTTAGTTTTGTATCATTTACAATTTCTATACGGACTAAGAATGACGGCCGTCGAGACATGGGTCGCATAGCAGTACAGCTTCCGGTGCTGTGGTATCACGCTAGGCTTTGGTCGTAGACGTAATGGACCGATTTGACCGAAAGTTGAAACGCCACCACCCCGCCCACCGTCTCTGACACCGCCGCCGTTCGAAGGCCATCGCTCGTGCCCCTGATCATCGCCCTCAGCCTCGCGTGCTTTGCAGGCGCCTATGCAATTCGTGTGATTGATCCGATCATTCCCGAGCTGGTGCGGTCCTTTGGCGTGACACCTGCGATTGCCGCGCTGCTGGCATCGGCCTTCTCGTTTCCTTATGCCTTGGGCCAGCCTGTTCTAGGGCCGATCGCTGACGCCGCAGGCAAAGCGCTTGTATTGAAGATCGGGTTGGCTGTCATGTGTGCCTGTCTGGCAGTGACGGCGATGGCCCCGAGCATCGAGGTGATGTTCGTCGCGCGCGCACTTGGGGGGCTCGCTGGCGGTGCGACCATTCCCGTGGCTATGGCAATGATCGGCGACCGGGTCGCTTATGCCAATCGTCAGGTTGCCTTGTCGCAATTGCTCAGCGCGATGTTGATGGCGCAGTTTGCAGGCTTGGTTGGAACCGGCTTGATTGCAAGCTGGTTTGGTTGGCGCATTGCGATTGCGACGGCAACCGGTGTGAGCGCGCTTGCGTTGATCGTGACGGTGTTCGGGCTGCGGCCGCGCAAGGTCCAGCGCCCGCGCTTTCGTGTCGCCACCCTCAGGGAGAGTTATGCTGATGTCTTCGCCAATCCGCGCGCGGTTGTTTGCTATGCGGCCGTGTTCGTTGAAGGTCTCGCCATCTTCGGCCTCTTGCCCCATGTCGCGACAATGCTTGAGGCGCGTGGCGCCGGCGGCATCGCAGAGGCCGGCCTGGTCTTGGCCTGCATGGGTATCGGCGGGCTCATTTTCACGCTCGGCGTGCGACGGCTGCTCGCGCAACTGGGCGGCATGTTCAATCTGATGCGGGTCGGTGGCGTCGTTGCGGCCCTTGGATTTGCTGGGATTGCGATACAGGCCAGTTGGCCGTTCGAGGCCGGCGCGTTTCTTCTCGTCGGCCTCGGGTTTTATGCCGTGCACAACTCTCTGCAGACGCTCGCAACGGAATTGGCGCCCGAGCATCGCGGCTCATCCGTGGCACTGCATGCGTTTTTCTTCTTTCTCGGGCATGCAGCCGGGCCGCCGATCTATTCGCTGAGCTTTGCCACCATCGGCCAGGCTCCGACGCTTCTCCTTGTCGCTTTGACAGTTTTGGTTGGCGGCTTTGTCCTGGCTGCGGCGCTGAGAGCGCGCTCAGCTTCTGCAGAGTAGCGTTGTGTTTCTGGCTGATGGCGGGTTGAACCGCACGGCGTATGCAGCCCGGGCTGCGCGAACGCGGTCCTATGGTCGTTTGATGTGTTCATCGGTGTCGGCAGCGTCCGCAACGGCCAGCGCACTCATATTCAGCAGGCCCCGAACGGTTGTGGCCGGCGTCACGATATGGACGGGCTGCGCGGCCCCAAGAAGAATGGGGCCGATACTGATCCCGCGCGATACGGCCTTCAGTAGATTGAAGGCAATGTTCGCGGCATCGAGCGTTGGCATGATCAAAAGGTTGGCTTGCCCGCTGAGACGTGAGTTCGGAAAGACCTCTTCACGAATGAAAGGATTGATTGCCGCGTCGGCGTGCATCTCACCTTCGACCTCGAGATCCGGCGCCCAGTCGGCCAGTGCGGCCAGGGTTTCGCGCATCTTAGTGGCCGATGCCGTATTTCCGGTGCCGAAACTCGAGTGCGACAGCAGTGCGACTTTAGGCTCAATGCCGAACCGACGCACCTGTGCCGCGGCCAACAGCGTGATCTCCGCAAGTGTCTCGGGATCCGGATCGTAGCTGACGTAGGTGTCGGCCATAAACAGGGGGCCGCTGCTGAGGATCAGACCGGACACGGTCGAGAAGCCGCGTACGCCGCCACGCCGGCCGATAACCTGCGAGACGTGTCGCAGCTGTGTGTGGTAGCGCCCGACCGCGCCGCAAATCATCGCGTCCGCGTCCCCACGTCTGAGAAGAAGTCCGGCAATCACCGTGGAACCGGCGCGAACAACACGTCGCGCATGGCCTGGTCCGACTCCAAGTCGCTCGACAAGGCGGTGATATTCTTCAAAGAACTGAGGAATGCGTGGATCATTGTCCTGGTCGCAAATGTCGAAGTCGTCGCCTTCGCGCATGCGCAGACCAAGATGATTGATCATCCGCCGGATGTGATCGCGCCGGCCGACCAGTATCGGGCGCGCAATGCGTTCCTGAGCGACCCGGAATGCTGCCTGAAGGACATAGGGATGTTCACCCTCCGCGTAGGCAAGACGCTTGGCCGTTTCGCGAGAAGCCCGTCTCGATCGGTCGAATATCGGCTTCATGACAAAGCCGGACCGATAAACGAACCCCTCGAGTTTCATCCGATAGGCGTCAAAATCTTCGAGAGGTTGAGATGCAACTCCGGTGTCCATTGCGGCTTTCGCGACGGCGGGTGCAATCTTCATAATCAGGCGCGGATCGAACGGCTTTGGCAGAATATAGTCCGGGCCGAAAATGAGGCTTTCGGCTCCGTAGGCCTGCAGGACGACGTCTGAGGCTTCCTCTTCCGCAATGCTGGCCAGGGCAACAACGGCCGCCTTCTTCATCTCGTCATTGATCTCACTTGCACCGACATCCAGCGCGCCGCGAAAGATGAACGGGAAGCAAAGGACGTTGTTGATCTGATTGGGGTAGTCGGTTCGGCCCGACGCCATAACGGCGTCATCGCGCACGGCCTTGACGTCTTCCGGCATGATTTCCGGTGTTGGATTGGCGAGCGCAAAGATAAGAGGTGACGGCGCCATCTTGGCCACCATCTCACGCGAGACAATCCCGCCGGCAGAGAGGCCAAGGAACACGTCGGCGCCATCCATGACTTCGGTCAGATGTCGTGCCGCTGTGTCTTGGGCGAACGGTTCCTTATACGGGTCCATCAATGCCGTCCGCCCTTTGTAGACAACACCTTCGATGTCCGCGACGGTCACATTCTCGCGCTTGAGCCCAAGAGCCACCAGCAGGTTGAGGCAGGCCAGCGCAGCTGCGCCGGCACCGGAACAGACGAGGCGCACATCCTCTAGAGATTTGCCGACGACCTTAAGCCCGTTCAAAATACCGGCGGCAACGACAATTGCCGTTCCATGCTGGTCGTCATGAAAGACCGGAATCTTCATCCGCGCTTTCAAAAGGCGTTCGATCTCGAAGCACTCCGGTGCCTTGATGTCTTCGAGATTGATGCCGCCGAACGTCGGTTCGAGTGCGGCAACCGCCTCGACAAAGCGCTCCGCATCCGTTTCGCCGACTTCGATATCGAAGCAGTCGAGGCCCGCGAACTTTTTGAAGAGAACGCCCTTGCCTTCCATCACAGGCTTGGATGCAAGGGGACCAATGTTGCCAAGCCCCAGTACAGCTGTACCGTTGGTGATGACGCCGACAAGATTTCCACGCGCTGTCAGTCGGGAGACTTGGGCCGGATCCTCGGCGATCGCCGTGCAGGCGTGTGCGACGCCGGGCGAATAGGCGAGAGCCAGGTCGTTTTGGTTTGCGACCGGCTTTGTCGGCTGGATCGCAATTTTCCCGGGCGGGTCGGCCTCGTGGTAGGCGAGGGCGTCGCGTTTGATGTCAGAAGAAGGCATGAGCTCGTTCGCCTATCAGGGGTGGGTGATGCCAGCGCTCACGGAGGAAAGGCCGTGGTGAAATGCGGTGTGTGCTCAATTACGACCGGGCTTCGATGATGCCGGTTTGTAGAAGCTCGTTGATCTGAGCTTCGTCGTATCCCAATTCGCGACGTAAGACATCGACCGTGTCTTGCCCCAGGCGTGGGGGTGGACGATGATTGGTGGTGTCGTGGTCGGCAAAGCGAATGGGGTTTGCGACGACGTCCAGCGGGCCGTGGTCGGCATGCTCCAATGTGCGCCGCATCGCGCGATGCTTGATTTGCGGGTCGGCGAACACGTGATCGATGGTGTTGATCGGACCGCATGGTACGGCTGCTTGCTCTAACGATGTCATCCAGTCTGCCGATGTGCGTGTCGCCATAATGTGCGTGATCTG
Organism: Pseudomonadota bacterium; assembly: GCA_039039985.1. Lineage (GTDB taxonomy): Bacteria > Pseudomonadota > Alphaproteobacteria > Rhizobiales > Hyphomicrobiaceae > JBCBWG01. Next base: position 38,943 of record JBCCOV010000019.1, read on the forward strand.
CGGGATCAGTTCCGCACGATTGATAATGCGCGCCGCATTTGTGAGGTACTTGGGGTCCTCAGCAAGATCCGGCTTGCCGGCGACCTCGCAGAATCGCGCAAACTGTCCATCGTTACCGACCGCCAAAACGATGTGCCCATCTTGGGTTGCGAAGGCCTCGTACGGCACGACGGTTGGGTGCGCGTTGCCCAGCCGGCTCGGTGGCACGCCACTCGCAAGGTAGCTCGTGGCCTGGTTTGCCAATGTGGAGACGGTGCAGTCGAGCAATGCGACATCAATGCGTGCGCCTTCTCCGGTTTTTGCGCGCCGATACAAGGCGGCCAGAACTGCGGTGAGGGCGTTCATCCCGGACATCTGGTCGGAAATCGCAACGCCAGCTTTCATCGGGCCGGCACCCGGGCTGCCGTCGGGCGTGCCCGTAACGCTCATGAAGCCGCCCATGGCCTGAACCAGAAAGTCGTAGCCGGCGCGTTTGGCGTATGGGCCATCCTGGCCGAACCCGGTGATCGAACAATAGATCAGCGACGGGTTGATTGCGCTGAGACTCTCATAGTCCAGCCCATACTTCGCGAGGCCGCCGACCTTGAAGTTCTCAAGCACGACGTCCGCCCATTTGGCCAGCTTGCGAACCAACGCCGCTCCTTCAGGTTTGGTGATGTCGATTGCAATCGAACGCTTGCCGCGGTTGGCGCACATGTAGTAGGCGGCAAGGCCGGGATCGCCATCAGACGGCTCGACGGCGTAGGGCGGGGCCCATCCGCGCGTATCGTCGCCGGTCCCGGGACGCTCAACCTTGACAACGTCGGCACCGAGGTCCGCCAAGTATTGCCCGGCGAGCGGCCCGGCGAGAATACGCGAAAGATCCAGGACGCGGACGTCGGCTAAGGGTGGACTCATGATGTGATGGCTCTCCCACATTGACGGGCATGGTTCGCCCATTATTCATTTTGCCAGCGTATCGCATGCTGTCCGCCGGCCGCTAATCATTTCCGTGTCGGCTGGATGCGTTCCTCACCTGCGCTCAATAGCGCAACTTGGCCGTGATACTGCAGGCGAAGAGTTTGAACACAAAACGAGTGGCGCAGACAGGCGGCTTGTTGCCGGTTGCAGCGGACGAAGCCGGATGAGGTCTTGGCAAACGCTCACGACCATCCCCATTCGCGTGAATTGCCCATCTGACACGACCGGAGACTGGACGCCGGTTGCCAGTATCGCAGAGTCGCAGGCAACTGCTCAACGGCCCGATGTTGCACTTCCGTTCAGATCTGTGTGACGTTCGCCGGACTTTTTCCATCGTCAGATGCAGGAGCCGCAATGGCGTTCGACAAAACCCGACTTGTACATATGCAGCGCGGCGACTCCAGCCAACTCCGTCGGCCCGTCAATCCGCCGATCATTCGCGCATCGACCGTTCTGTTTCGCGATGTCGAGACGTTGATGGATACGCGGCGACGGTCAAACGCCGGTGAACGCGTGTTTCGCT
>JBCCOV010000020.1:0-38269 GCA_039039985.1 Pseudomonadota bacterium
AACGCACGTGATGTGCTGTTTTCGAGCCGGATCTTCGGCCACTCCAGGCGTTCGATGTCGCCGTGCTCGTCACCACGGATCCAGAGTGCGGCCGCACCCGCCGTCACGGCACCGCAGATCAACAAGCCGAAGATCGCCCAAAGTGACAGTGGATCGATGACCAGCTTGGCCAACAGGGAGAGTGTGGCGATGCCGGCGATGACGGTTGCGACGCCAGGTGTTCCCTTTGGCAAGCGATCGATGGCCGGCAAGACATGGTCTTGGAAGGCTTGCCACGTGCGACTGCTACCAGCCACGGCAGCTGACCGGGCTGCGGACGCGCCCTGGCCTGCATATGTTCGGGAGGCCGACGCGAAACGCTTGCAGGCGTCGCCGATCGCAGCTGAGGAGCGCTTTGCGCCCTCCGCCAACGACAACTGTAGGGATTTGGCGCGCGCAGCAGCGCCCGCTTTTGCCAGATCGATCCGGCGGCGGCGTCCCTCCCGACGGAGCTTGATTGTCGTGCGCACATGCTTGTGCCACTCGAAACCGTCAGATCCTTGGCGGCGCCACCTCATTCCGCCCCTCCTGCTCGGGTTACATCTCAGGCTACTTCACGTCAGATTTCGCTCGAGCCTGCTCACACCTGTCGGTTTGGGCTGCGGCCCGTCCGGTCTATCCAAAGGACGACGTCGCAAAAGCACCGAGTCATACACCGGCATATTACGACCCGAGACCTGAGATGTGTAGCGCCGCGGCGCAGTTCACTTGGGCTAAAGCTGTCATCGCCAGTGCCCTGATCCACGTACGATGACATAACTAAGATGACATAGTTATCGGCGGTTTTGGTATCGACGTGTATGGCAAGCATTGGGCAACGGGCTTGTTTCCACAGAACAGTTCGGATGTCGTATCAGCGCCATATGCTTGTGTGTTCAGGGCGCATCTGTTCAGGGCATATCCATCGGCGCACCTTGGTTAGACGGTCAATCGGCGGCCGGCAGTCGTGTGTCCCAGAGACGCACGGATCCGTCGGCGCCCGCCGTGGCGATTTCACGTCTGTTTGGCGCAACGGCAATGGCGTTGATCTCGTTGCCGCGGGAGCCGAACGTGCGCACCGAGCGGCCGCGGTTGACATTCCAAATGATCAGCCGTCCGTCGCGGCTGGCAGAGGCGAGATAGCGGCGATCGGGAAGAAATGCCAATGCCGTCACTGCGGCATTGTGCGCCGACCAGCGGCGCAAGCGCCTTGTTGTGTTGCCGGACCAGATCCGGATGCCGCCGGTCAGATCGCCTGATGCCAGGCGCTCGCCCGATGGATCAAGAGCCAGAACGGATACAAAATCGCGATGAGCCCGGCCCCTGGCGGCATCGAGACTTAGTGTTCTCAGGTTCCAAACCCGGAGAGATTTGTCCGCGCTTCCGGAAATGAGACGGCCCTGATCGATGTTCACGGCTAGTGACTGAACAGCGTTGCCGTGCCCTTCGAAGACGTGGAACGGCGTTGCGGGCTTGTCGATGTCCCAAACAGCAATGGCCCAGTCGTGCCCGGCTGTCACAATCCGATTTGCACCGCGGTCTGCGAAGGCAATCGCCCAGATGCGCGCATCATTCCGCTTAAAGTGCGCGCGGCGTTCACCACTCGCGAGGTCCCAAACGGCAATGTCGCCTTCATCATGGCCGGTAATTGCCACGTCTCCGCGAATGGCCAGCGCGGTGGCGGCGCCATGTTCGAGTTGAATGGTACGCACCGGCGTGGTGCTGCGCGGTGACCAGATCTTGAGGGTGTTGTCTGCGCCTGTGGTGACGAGCCAGTTGCCGGCACGCGCAAAGACAATCGACGTCACGCCGCCTTCATGAGCGCGAAACTGGTGCAGAAGATACGTGCGCGCAGGTGCGTTTCCGGTGGGGCCGCCGGGGCCGGACGGTTCGCGTGGCAGTGATTTTTGTAAGGCAACCGCACCGCCGGCCACAAGCGCGCCCAGCACGAGCTTGACGGCCAAACTCCGCCACTTGATGAACGGCTTTCTCCGAAGACGTGGCGGCTTGCGCTTGGCGATGGGCCTGTCGATTGCCGCGATCGCCTGGATGGCGCGCCCAGCGGGGGAACCCGGCGGCCGCGGTGCTGGTACAGCCACAGGTTTGGCGGCTTCAGCTTCTACGCTTGCAGCCTGTTCGGCCTGCCGCGGTGCTGGCCCCCAGCCAATACCAAAATGACGACGGCGGGCCTCAGGCTCCGGTACTGGGCTTGCCTCAACCTCCTCCGGCACAACCTCTTCCGCCACGGCCTCCGCGGCTGGTGACGGCTTGACTTCATTTGGGGTGGGCGGCGCTGCCTTGCGGCTTACGCCTTGTCGCAAGCGTGCAATGAGGCCGCCCATTGCAGCTGGCTTTGCCGGTGATGCCTCCTGCACGGGAGGTTTTGAGACCACCTGGACGTCGGCGTCGTCCTTTTGCGGTGCGGGCGCGGCCGGTTCAGGTGCCGGTGCTGCGTCTGAGACGTCCAGCGCTATGGTTGCCTTGGCTGTTGGGCTGCGCTCGCCATCCGTTGGCGTCGGCGCTTTCCGACCGAACAGGCTGCGCTTGGCGTCCTCTTGAAACAGCTCCTTGCGCCACTGCGCGACGGATTTCGGCCGCTTGTCGATATCGAGAGCGAGTGCCCGGTCGATGGCTTTCAAGAACCCAGGCCTGAACGCGCCAAGCGCGGCGTCTTGCGCCGGCTTCACGTCATCGTGCACCACGCGCGACGGGGCATCTGACGGACGTTTGCCGGAAATGAGGAAATACAACGTCGAGCCAAGGGCGTAGATATCTGTCCACGGGCCCTGCTTGGCACTGTCTTCAGCGTACTGCTCATATGGGCTATAGCCCGGTTTCACCAGCGCGCTTACCGTTCTTGAGCGCTGTGCGAGGTCCCCCCGGGCTGATCCAAAGTCGATCAGGACGGGTGAGCCGTCGCTGCGGATGATGATGTTGTCCGGCGCGATGTCGCGATGGAGAAAGTCGCTCGTATGCACGACCTCAAGCGCGTCGAGCAGCGGTCCCAGAATGTCGTCGATCTCAACTTGCCGCGGTGTACGCTTCAGCTCCTTGAGCCACGCTTTCAGGCTTTGTCCCTCTTCCCATTTGAGGGCCATGTAAGCCGTGCCGTTCGCGCGGAAATAGCGATAAACCTTGACGATGTTCGGATGATCGAACCGCGCCAGAATCTGCGCCTCGTCGACGAAGCGATCGAGGCCCCAACTGAAGTCCAGCCGACAGCCCTCTGATTTCGGCACAGCCGTTGCACCATCGACACGCGCGGCAAAATCCGACGGGAAATACTCTTTTAACGTTACCGAGCGCGCGAGCGGCACCTCGTCCGCGAGGTACGTGATCCCAAAACCACCGGCACCGAGGACGCGCTCGATCCGGTAGTCTTGAACGAGTTCCGTTCCGGTCGCGAGCGCAAGCGCGTGCGTCATGGTTCAATCCGATGGCCGAGGCATTGTTGGCTGCCATCGGCAATAGCATGAGCCCGTCGCATGAAAAGACCTACCCCCGGTCATATTGGAATTGATACCTTAAAGGCTTCGACGTGCTGGACGAATGGCCCTCCGCATGACAGGTTATGCACGAAATTGTGGCAACCTGCGGCGACCAGCCGCGCGTTACGTTTTGCATGAGTCTTCGTGGACTCGCGGCACCAGCAGCAAGTCGGCGGTCTGGAAATTCTGCGGCGTACAAAGAAAGATCAAACCTGCGGCGGGCTGATGGTCGAGGTTGGACGTGGTAAGCGAGTTTAGTCAGTGGGTTCACGCGCTGTATCAATCGCACCCAGAGCTGGTGCTTGGTCTCGCGTTTGTCGCGCTTATCCCAATCCTCGCACTTGCCGGCTTCCTGTTCATGCCACGGTCGGCCAGTAGCCGCACCTTAGAACGCCAGACTGCATCCGCAGACGTCGCCGGTGTAGAAGCCGGCTGGCTGATTCGCGACGAAATCTATCCGGATGCCGCACGATTGCGTGTTGGTCGCAGAGGTGTTCTGGTCGGCGCTGGGGATGATGTGGATTTCCACGTTCACGGCCCCGGAATCGCCGAGTATCACGCGCGCTTTGCGCAAGATGACGGCGGATTCGCGATCGTGCGCTTAGCGGGAGATGGCGATGTGGCAATCTACGTTGAAGGAAAGCCACAAGTTCAAGCGCGATTGAGCGGTGGTGAAACAATTAAGATTGGCGCCACCGTATTGACATTTGAGGTGACCTGCCCCGCTTTGGACCAATTAACTGTTCAAGCACAACGGACGAATCTAGGGCCGAATTACAGTGGGCGGCGGAAGGGAGACCGGCAATGGCTGGGCGAAGCGGTCGCGGGGAACGTGGACACTGGGGATCGATCCTGGGAGGGTCGTTGAAGGACGCGTTGACTGCGGCAAGTCGCACAGACGGGCGCGGCGCGAATGAGCCTGCAAAGATTGCGCCTCCCGCCGACGTTATGGCTGACACTGTGAACTTCGACGGTCTGAAAGATGTGACGGAAGCCGCGCGGGAACTCGATCGTGCCGCTGCCGATGCGGCCTCGCTACAGGCGACTGCACCGGATGCCGGTGATGAGGATGGGGCGGATGCACCGCCTCCGATCCCGGCCGGCGCAAACGAGGCCGCGCGTGAGGCGCGTGGCGGACGTCCGAATGTGCCGCCCGTCCAGGCCTCTGCGCCCGACAACGAACCCCCAACGACGCGGGTGGTTCGCGATGCCGCGGTCACCATGGACGATGATGTGGCCAAGACCGAGCTCGTTCGCGGCAAGCGCAAGGTCGAGCGCGGCGCGTTCAAACAAGATCCGGTCGTGGGTTGGCTGGTCGTTGTCGGTGGCCCCGGCCTCGGGTCCTATCGTCCGGTCTTCGAGGGCAATAATACGGTCGGGCGTGCGGATACGAACCGCGTGCCGATTGACTTCGGAGATGAGGCGATCTCAAACGAAGAGCAAGTCTACATTCGTTATGATTCGGCCGATCGGTCTTTTCTGCTGGTCCCGAACCTGGCGAAAACCAATGTTGTTTCCGTCAACGAAAAACGTCCGACGCAGGCCGTGTCTTTGGTTGCGATGGACGTCATTACCATGGGTCGAACCCAGCTTGTGTTTGTGCCGTTTTGCGGCGCGGACTTCGACTGGGGTGATCTTAATGAGCTTTCGCGTTGATGACCGAAGGTCTTGATACCGCATGCCGTTCTATCGTTGGTGCGCGATCGCGCCAGGAGGATGCAGCCGTCCTCTGGCCGGGTGCGACGACATTCAGCATCGAAGGCCGGGACTGGCCCGAGCCACCCGATGGCGTTCTGCTCGGTGTTCTCGCCGACGGTATGGGCGGCCACGCCGGCGGTAATATCGCGAGCGAAGCAGCTTGCGATCTCTTCGTTCGCGCGTTTTCCGCCCTCAAGGGAGACCGACGGGCCCGGTTACGCCGCGCGCTCGATGCCTCCAATCAGGGCGTTGCTGAAATTGTTAAGCGGAACCCGGATTTGCAGGGCATGGGATCGACCCTGATTGGCTGCGCCGTGTCAGACGGTGACCTTGATTGGGTGAGCGTCGGCGACAGCCCGATGTATCTCATACGTGGCGGTGAGATTGCGCTTCTGAATGAAGATCACTCGCTCGCACCGGCCCTTGATCAGCTGGTTGCAGAAGGCAAGCTGTCGGCCGAAGCCGCGCGACAGGATCCGCGGCGGCATATGTTGAGATCGGCGATCACAGGTGATGACTTGGAACTCGTTGACCAATCCCAAAAGCCGCTCAAACTGCTTGGATCGGATATCCTGGTTATCGCGAGCGACGGCCTCCTGACACTTGCGCCGGATGAGATTGCGCGTGTGGCACTTGGCTATGCGTCCGGTGGTGCCACCGCCATCGCGGATGCGCTCTTGCGCGAAGTCGATAATCAACGGGAGCCGATGCAAGACAATACGACGGTTCTCGTGGTCCGGGTGGCGCCTAGCTAGTTTGTCGGTGATGCCGGCCAGAGACCGCGCGCAATGCAGGTCTCGGTTTGGAGGCCGCATGGTGCGTCAGGCTTCGCCAAATGCGACGACACAACCTGCACTGATACAACCTACACTGATACTGCGTCGCCTTCGGCGCGGTTTCTCGCCGAAGGCGCACATACGCTTACTTCTTCCCATCCATTTCAGCCAGAACGCGCCTGGCAATACGGAAACACGCGACACCGGCGGGGAAGCCAGCATAGATGGCGATCTGGTGCAAGATCGACCGGATCTCTTCGCGGGTTACGCCGTTGTTGAGTGCGCCGCGCAGATGGAGTTCCCATTCGTCCATTCTGTTGACACCTGCGATCAGCCCCAAGTTGATCATCGAGCGTGTCTTTGGCGGTATGGTTTCGTCGCCCCACACTTTGCCCCAGCAAAACTCATTGAGCATGTCCTGAAATTCGCTGTTAAAGTCGTCAACTGTCGAGAGTGATTTCTCGACATAGTCTTTGCCGAGGGTCGCTGTGCGTTGTTTCAACCCAACTTCCCAGAGGTCCTTGTCCATGTGATCAACTCCTTGTTCGGATGCCAGGGGGATTGCGGTGGTCGCGACGTGTACCGCAGGTGACAGATGGCCGCGTCACATCAAACTATGCCCGGTCATTGCGGACCGGTCGAGCAATGCGCTACAGCAAACTGCCTGAGTTGGGACCGCGGCAAGGTTCTAACCGAGCCTGCAAGAGCGTTTCAGGTTTCATGCGCACCATCCAACACCTCGACCCAATTGCACGACGTCATGGGCAGGGGTGTGGGCCGGCGAAGTGAGTCCGCCTATGGCGGCAATATTCTAGGACTGAGTCACCAAGGATCGGTTCCACGGAGGTTGTGCCGCCTGGCCCAAAGTGTTTGCCCATGATGCTCAATTGGTTCACGGATCCTGTTCGGCGCAATGTCGTGTTGCTGGCGTTTTGCCAGGCGTTTTTCATGTGCGTCCAGACCATGGCCATCGCAACGACCCCGTTGGCAGCATATGGGCTGCTTGGCACCGATAAGTCGCTTGCCACACTGCCGCTTGTGCTCACGCACAGCGGGATCATGCTGGCGACTATTCCGGCTTCATTCCTGATGGCGAAGATCGGTCGGCGCGGTGGCTTTTCCGTCGGCGCGACGATTGGGATCATCTCAGGGTTGATCTCGGTCTATGCCATCTATGAACAGAGCTTTGTGCTGCTTTGCATTGGCGCACTGCTGCAAGGCATCAGCGCCGCGTTTGCCTGGTACTTCCGGTTTGCCGCGGCGGATGCGGCCGATGACGCTTTCCGCCCGCACGCGATTTCACTGGTTATGGCAGGCGGCGTGCTGGCCGGACTACTCGGACCGGAAACGGCCAAGCACGCAGCAAACTGGCTGGAGCCGGTTTTGTTTGCAGGCGTTTACGTCATGTCAGCGGTTTATGCCGCGATGGTTTTGCTGTTGGTGCAAGGACTGCGCATTCCTTCACTCGCCCCTGAGGTTGCCGCAAAGCCAGGCCGTCCAATTCGAGAGATCGCCCGGCAGCCAACGTACGTGGTTGCGCTGATGTCGTCGATGTTTGGCTACGGCGTCATGACATTGGTTATGTCCGCCACACCGCTTGCCATGCTGGCCTGCGGCTTCAACTTTGGTGCGAGTGCGACGGTTATACAGGCGCACGTGGTCGCGATGTTTCTGCCATCCTTCTTTACCGGTAAACTCATTCAGCGATACGGCGTTCTGCCAATCATTATCTGCGGTGCGTTCATCCAAGTCGGGTGCGCTGCGGTCAATCTCGCAGGTATTGAGTTCTACAACTTCTTCGTGGCGAACATCCTTGTCGGGCTTGGGTGGAACTTCACATACGTCGGCGGTTCAACGCTATTGACGCGCACGTACCGACCTGAAGAGCGGGCCAAGGTTCAAGCCAGTCACGACTTCCTGGTCTACGCGACAACGGCGATCGCAGCCGGCCTGTCCGGCGTTCTGCAGGCGCAAGTCGGATGGTCGGTCGTGAACATTGCCGCGATCCCGCTCATGCTTCTTGTGGCAACAGCCGCGCTCTGGCTCATGCGTTACGAGCGTCGCGAACAGGTCGCACGATCAGTTGCCGCCGAGTAGCGGCAGCTGGCGGTCGTCGCAGTCTGAGGAAGAGTGGTGGCGTAATGCCATCAAACCGCCGGCTCTGCCAAGGGAACGGCCTGTCAATATGATCGCGGTAGGCCCAGAACGCGTTCAGCGATGTAGTTCAAAATCATCTGCGAGCTCACCGGTGCGAGCACCGGGATATAGACTTCCCTGAGCAGCCGCTCGACATGATACTCCTTGGCGTAACCCATTCCGCCGTGTGTCTTGACGGCTGTCACGCAAGCCTGGTGCGCGGCCTCTGCCGCGAGGAATTTCGCGGCATTGGCGTGAACGCCGCACGGACGGCCGAGGTCGTATAGCCACGCGGCGTGCACGGCCACCAGATAGGCGGCTTCGAGCTGCATCCAGCTTTCCGCAAGCGGATGCTGCACGCTCTGATTTTGGCCGATAACGCGGTCGAAGACGACGCGTTCCGACGCGTAGCGTGACGCACGTCGAATGGCGTCCTGGCCAATACCCAGGGCCTCCATCGCAATCAGGATGCGCTCCGGGTTCAGGCCGTCGAGCAGGTATTTGAAGCCGTGGCCCTCTTTGCCGATACGGTCGCTCTCGTCGACAAACAGTGAGTCGATGAACACTTGGTTCGAGTCCACGGCCTTCCGACCCATTTTGGGGATCTCGCGCACCTCAATGTGGGTGCGATCGAGCGGCGCGTAGAAAAGCGACATCCCGTCGGTTGGCTTCGCACAGTCCTCGCGTGGCGTGGTGCGGGCCAGAAGCAGGATCTTATCCGCATGTTGGGCCGTCGAAGTCCACGTCTTTTGGCCTGTGATGCGATAGCCGCTCGTGACCCGCTCGGCGCGCGTTTTGATCCGGGTTGTGTCGAGACCCGCGTCGGGCTCCGTGACACCAAAACAGGCTTTCTCTTCTCCCGCAATGAGTGGTGGCAGCCAACGCGCCTTTTGCTCAGACGTGCCGTGCACAACGATCGGGTGCGGGCCGAACAGATTGATATGAACGGCTGAAGCAGCCGTCATGCCACCGCCGCTTGCGGCTATGGTCTTCATCATCAACGCAGCCTCGGTCACGCCGAGAGCGGCTCCGCCATGCTCCTCCGGCATGGTGATCCCAAGCCAACCGCCGGCTGCCATCGCCGAGTGAAATTCGTGCGGAAACTGGCCGTCTTCGTCCCGAGCCGACCAATAGTCGTCACCGAACCTTGCGCATAGAGTACCGATCGCGTCGATGACTGCCTGTTGATTGTCTGTCAGTTCGAAATTCATCGATACGGTTTTCTCGCGTTGGCCGGCGTTCGCGTCGCGCCGAATTTCACGTCCTCTTCGATTTTCTAACCAGACGTAAGAACGCGTCGCTAAATTTAAACTGACATGTTTGTCAAACTGACTTTGCTAAATTGACGCAAAACTGACGTGCCTGGGTTGTGCTCTTGAAATCCACACAACTTAAGCCATTACATCAGACCAACTATCTGACCTGATTCCTATAAACCTTCAGAACATAGCCTTTTTGACCGTTTATTATTATATACACCATAAAATACTTTGCAAGCTGATTTGATGGCGTTTTCTACATTTGGTTTTGATTAGGTGCAGTTTGATTATTTGCAGAACGGCTTTTGTTGGCACGCTTTGGAAATGACATGGCGATGGCCGTGTTTTCGGCGCCAATATCTGTTGGGCCGTGCGGATGCTTAAGTTGAACAGCCTAAGCAGCTTGCGGTGCGTCAGCATGAGAGCCTCGCTTGGGACGGATCGCCGGCCTGTGCTTGACAGGCCATGACCACGTCGTACGAGACCGACGATTGAGCGGATACGCCAAGCCCTCAGCGCCTATCGCGTGGCAGTAATCCCTATCCCGCTTCGTGTGTGATGGGAGGCGCCCCGGTGAGTTTGCCGATGTCGGGCAATGGGCGTGCCGTTTCCGGGTTTTCCGACAGCACATTCTCCAATGCAGATGCGATCGCTAGCACGTCGGCGTCAGCGCCGCGCGGTCCGATGACCTGAATGCCAAACGGGAGGCCGTTGTTGTCGACGCCGCATGGCAGAACAGCAGCGCAGCACAGCGCAGTCGTCGGAGCATAAGTCAACGCAAGCCAACGCATGTAGGTGGGCATGTTCTCGCCATTGATCGCTTCGACTGCCAGCTGTGCGTGAGGAAAGGGCGATACGCTCGCTGCAGGGCAGATCAGCACGTCATGTTCGTCGAAGAAGCTCAAGACCCGGTGATAGAGCTTGGTTTGTTCGGCGTGAGCCCAGGCGACGTCCGCTGCCGTGTATGCCAGGCCGCGCTCCGTGTTGTCGATCACATTGGGACCAAGCAGATCGCGGTGTGAGTCGAGGCGTTCTTTGTGAGCCGCGATGAAATTGATCCCGCGTAGGATTTCGAACGTGTCATGGACGTTTGTGAAATCCGGGTCGCGATCCTCAACCTCCCCGAAAACATGTGAGATCAGATCAACTCTTGCCTTGAATACGGAACGAATCGAATCGTCGATCGGACAGCCACCGAGGTCCGACGATATCGCAACGTTCAGGCTGGCCAAATCAGCATCAATCAACGTTTCGCTCACGTCTGTCGGATCGTCGCGGCAGAACGGGTCGCCGTTGTCCCAATCAATTTGCGCGCGCAGCAGAAGATGCACGTCCGCCACCGTGCGTCCCATGGGGCCCAGCACTGAAAACGGACTGAGAGAATCCGCACGTTTGGCATTCGGCACGAGGCCCGGCGATGGGCGAAAGCCGACAACGCCGCAAAAGCTGGCCGGAGTGCGCAAGCTGCCGCCGTAGTCGGAACCCGTTGCGACCGGCAGCATACCGGTTGCCACCGCGACGGCGGATCCACCTGACGATCCACCGCACGTCTTGTCCGGATCAAACGGATTTCCCGTCGGGCCATAGACCCCGTTCTTGGTGTTCGCTCCCGCTCCGAACTCCGGCGTATTGGTTTTCGCCAGAATGAGGCCGCCTTCCGTCCGGAGGTTTGCAACACTAAGATCGTCTTCTTCGGGAACGTTATCCTTGTAGATCAAGGAGCCGTAGGTGGTCCTCAGCCCGCCGGTCGCCTGCAGGTCTTTGATGCCGACCGGCAATCCATGCAGCAGGCCAAGCGGTTCGCCTGTCATCACAGCTTCCTCCGCCAACTCCGCATCCCGCTTGGCGCCGGCTTCGTCCATGGCGACAATCGCGTTCAGTGCCGGATTGGCCGCTGCGATGCGGTCAAGGCAGCTACTCAGAAGCTCGCGGGGTGAGAGTTTTTTCAAACCAATCAGCCGCCGTGCTTCGGTGGCGGTCAAATCGCAAGGCTCCATCGCGCGCTCCTTTGGTCCCATTTCGCGGGCCGGAATTTCTGAAGTTTACCGTCAGCGTGTTGCGGTGCGCATGACCTTGCCGGGGTTCAACACGAGGTCCGGGTCGATCACGCGCTTGATCTTCTGCATCAAATCAAGCTCGATGTGGTGCTTATACAGCTCGTTCTCATCCAAGCGGAGACGCCCGATGCCGTGCTCCGCGCTGATCGAGCCGCCAAGCTCAACAACGATGTCATGCACGATGCGATTGACGGATTCGCGCTCGTTCGCAAACGACTCACCGCGCCAATTCTCCGGCGCAAGCGGATTATAATGCATGTTGCCATCGCCGACGTGACCGAATGCGCACAGCCGAATTCCCGGGTAGGCCTGTTCCAGGGCCGCGTCTGCCCGTGCGATGAATTCCGGAACCTTGGCGACCGGGACGGACACATCGTGTTTGATACCGACACCCCCGTGCTTTTGTGCGTCGGCTGTGTCTTCTCGCATTTGCCAGAACCGTTTCGATTGTTGTCCGGACGAGGCGATAATCGCATCAGTTAACAGACCATCTTCCATTGCCGCGCCGAGTGCGTTCGCAAAGGGCTCGCTTAACGCGCCGTCGCCGCCAAAGCCGGACGCTTCGACGAGGACATGCCAGTCCGGCACAGGATCGAGCGGCTGACTGTGCCCGTCGACGTGCTCGACAACAAGGTCGATGATCCGCCGTTGAAGCAGTTCGAACGCAGATATGGAATCGCCGAGATGTGAGCGGAGAACGCTCAGCAACCGAACAGCGGCCGCAGGATCGGGCAAGCCAATCCAGGCGGTTTCGGCAGCCGTCGGCCGCGGAAAGAGTTTAAGAACTGCCGCCGTTATGACGCCGAGCGTCCCTTCGCCACCAATGAACAGATGTTTGAGGTCATAGCCCGTGTTGTCTTTGCGCAGGGCGCGCAGGCCGTTCCAGATCTGACCGTCCGGGAGAACGACTTCGAGGCCAAGCACAAGATTGCGAGTGTTGCCGTAGCGTAGAACCTGCGTGCCTCCGGCATTGGTGGCGATGTTGCCGCCAATCTGACAGGAGCCTTCCGCACCGAGGCTGAGTGGGAACAGGCGGTTGTTTGCGGCTGCGATCCGTTGAATCTCGGCGAGCACGACGCCGGCTTCGACCGTTATGGTATCGCCGGCGAGATCGAGATCGCGAACCTCTGTCAGGCGAGACGTCGACAGGATGATTTCCGACATGTCGTCGTGCGGTTGGCTTGCGCCGGTCAGACCGGTGTTGCCCCCTTGCGGCACAATCGGCGTGCCGGTGTCTGCACACACGCGGACGACTGCTGCAACCTGGTCCACGTTCGCGGGGCGGACGACCATTGGCACACGTCCTTGCCAGCCGTCACGCCAGCTGCGGCAGAATGGCTCAATCTCCGCGGCGTGATCAATGATGCCCGCGGCTCCAACGATATCGCGAATGCGCGCCAGGGTGGTTTCGGTCACCGGCGAGCGAGCCGGTCGCGTGGGGGCAGTTTGCGGAGGTGTCATTGCCATCTATCTCATGGTATGTGCGTCGCGATGCGCCGTGTCACGGCAACTTATCAGCGCGAACGGAGACGACAAGCTGGTGTCCATGGATGGGGAACGCGAGCCGATTTCTAACGCACAGTCGCACGCGCCAGCGCTTGGTCATCCGGCCGGGTTTCGCGAACTTGTGGGCTATCGTGTGTTGGCGTGGCGTGCGGATTTCGCTGAAATCGCATTGGACCTCGGTCCGCAACACAAGAACAGGATGGGGATTGTCCACGGCGGCGTGTACATGACGATCCTTGATGCCGTGATGGGACATGCCGCGACATGGTGCAGCGTCAAAGGTCACACGCGACGGTGCGTGACGATTTCTCTGACAACCAGCTTTCTCTCCCCGGCGCGCGGCGGGTGCATTCGCGCGCTTGGCCATCTTATTGGCAACGAAAATCGCATTGGGACGTGCCGCGGAGAGGTCCGCGACGAATCCGGGGCGCTGTTGATGACGGCTCAAGGGGCGTTTCGCTATTTTCCTGGCAGTGAACACGTTGAAGGCGTGCCGCGCGATCGCTGACGACCGAGACCTGTCTAAGCGTTGGTTTGCCAGAAGTCGCTTGCGAACTTTGGATAAGTCTCTGCAACCTCATCAGCGATGCGCGTATTGAGCAGTTGACGCGTTGTCGGATCAAAGCCGGGCGTTTCAGGGACGCTGTCCTGCATGTCGAAGCGAAATCCGGTTGCGGCTGCGACATTGTCGGTTGTCACCCCGGGATGGGTGCTGGCGAGCCGAAAGCGCTTCGCTGTCCTGTCAAAGTCAAACACACACAGCCCTGTGACAAGCGCATACGGCCCGCCGACGCGGTATATCCCGGCCGGCGACGTGCCGGACGCGCTGATGAAGTCCACTCGTTCGACAAGCGTTCGGGGTGAGTGTTCCTCGCGAAAGAGAATCACGCGCGGAATCAGATGGTAAAGATAGGCAGAGCCGAAGGAGCCGGGAAACCGTGCCTTGAAGTCGGGATAGGCGCCAATGCCCAAGAGATTCACATTGGCCTGCCCATCGATTTGCCCGCCGGACAGAAAAAACGCGTCAATCCGGCCCTGCGCTGCGCAGTCGAACAATTCCTTTGCGCCGTCCGTGAATGGGTTATGGGCGCGGCTGCCAAGCAAAGAGACCCGCAAGGGTGACGGCGAGAGCGCCCGCGCGAGCAAGGCAGCTGTCGCCGGAATGGGTGACGATGCGCCAACAGCGACGTGGCGCAAACCGACAAGGCGCGGGGCAATCGCCGCAACCATGGCTTCGGTGCGTTGTCGACGGTCTTGGTCGATGGATGTCATGCCGGGACGCGATCATACAGATGAGTTGCCGCCCAGTCTGCGAAGCCGTCGGCCGATTTCGCTGCCGCGACATACTCCGCAATGACGGTTGGTTGCGGATCATAGACGCCGGAGAGGCCGACCGGATCGGCGCCACGTGCGGCAATTGCGATACCGTCTACGTAGAGCGACGGGATCGTGCCGGCGGCCATGTGCTCGTCTTGCAAGAAGTCGCAGTCGCGGACTTCTTCAACCGTGACAAGCGTCATGCGTGACGCGTGCGCCATCAGCATCAGTTCTCGCCGGACACCGATCCAGACATTTCCGTTGCGGTCCGCTGCAGCCGCATGAAACAGCGCAACGTCCGGGCAGATTGCCGCAATCAGCAGGATCGGATCGGCGGTGTCGGCGAACGGGTTGTCGATCTCGATCCAGTCGGTGCGATGCTTCGTCAGGTCGGAACCGAGAATGCCGCGTAGTGGGAGAAAGGGAACGCCCTTTTCGGACGCCTGCAATCCGGCATGGATTGCCGGACACGTGCCATCGATAATCGCAATCTCACCAGCCTTCTGGGCTGCCGCAAACCGCGGCGGTATGCCGAACTCGCCCATCGTCATGGCCGCGACCTCAACAGTTGCAACGGCTCCGGCGCCGATCAGCCAATCGGCTTGCAGGCCAAGTGACGGCACGCCGACGAGGTGAAGACCAGTAACGCCGCGTTGGGAGAGCGCGCGGACTGCGGCCATGGCGCAGCCCGAATAGTCAGGTGGCAGAGCCACCTTCGCGCCGTCTGGAATGCGTGAGACCAGGTCGTGGAGCGAGTCCAGTGGTGCATTTGCTGTCGTCTCAGTCATTCTTACGCCTTTACCACTTCAGAAATCCGATAGACCTACTTGACTATACTTGTGACAGGTGTGTCGAGATGCACGAGTATTCGATACGTAAAATTCGTACGTCCGCGGAGAGGGCGATGCTGCGCTACGCAATCTATTTCGTGCCAAATCCAACGTCACCGCTTTGGGCGTTCGGCAGTTCCGTGCTGGGCTATGACAGTGCCGCGGGGCTCGAAGTGCCGTTCCCGGCGCATCCCATGTTTCAAACTGCGGAAGCGCGAGCGCTTTCCGAGGCCCCGCGCAAGTATGGATTTCATGGTACGCTGAAGGCGCCATTCGAGCTTACGGATGCCGAAGATGAAGCCGCACTTTGTGCCGCGGTCGAGACGTTTGCGCGCGATCGCCGTCCGGTTCGCGTGAAGGACATGTCGGTCGTGCTACTGGGGAGTTTCGTCGCGTTGGTTCCCAAGCCGCAGGAGCGGGACTTGGAGGAACTGGCCGGCGATTGCGTCACAGAGTTTGATCGGTTTCGGGCGCCGCTTTCCCAAGCCGATCGCGAGCGGCGTCTTAAATCCAAGTTGTCGCCTGACCAAATCGCGAACCTCGACCGCTGGGGCTACCCGTATGTCTTCGACGCGTTTCGTTTCCACATGACACTGACTGGTCCGCTGCCGGCGCATGCGCGCGATCGCGTTCACGATGTGATGTCA
Source organism: Pseudomonadota bacterium (assembly GCA_039039985.1). Lineage (GTDB taxonomy): Bacteria > Pseudomonadota > Alphaproteobacteria > Rhizobiales > Hyphomicrobiaceae > JBCBWG01. The sequence continues at coordinate 15,733 of JBCCOV010000020.1, forward strand.
GCTTTGTTCGAGCCGTTGGCAGGTCCGATCGACATCGACGCCATCGCAGTTTGTGCCCAGCCAACACGCGACAGTCGTTTTGTCGTACTCAATCGATTTCGCTTTGGTGCGGTGTGAGTTCTGCTGCACGCGGGGTGGCGTGGTCAGCGTAGACCAGAACCGCAAACGGGCTCCCGAAGGAGCCCGTGGTCGATGTCGAGGTTGGTTGGGTTATCAGAGAAGGTTTGCGAACCGGCGGATCGGGCGGCCGCGTGCGGTGCACGTGTAGCGCGAGTCGACATCACCGATGACCGAGATTGCACCGTTCCGCCTTAGAACCCGGTTGCGACGATATTGGCGCGGACCAACGTCTGCGCAGCTGACCGACCGGTCTCTTGCAAACGTAAACCGTGTGACCGGCGCGCCGACGGATCGGGCTGAACGTCTCCAGGCACGGATGGCTCGGTTGCGGGCCACAAAGACCGAGTTCGCATAACCGACACCCGTTACGAAGCGGCCGTGGGGTGGCCGCCCGGCAACGCGTGCCGTTGGCCGTGCAGACGTGGTGCAGGTCCAGCTCGAATTTGGATTGCCGTCAATTCCGATGCTCTTGCGAGAGCGGTAGCTGCGAGAGCGGCCGATGTAGTCGCAGGACAGCGATTTCCGCCGTGCATCGTTGTAGTTCGCGAAACGATTGCCATGCCGCTTGCGTGTCGTCCGAACCCATGCACGAATTGCGCGGCCCGTTGCGCCGGCACGTGAGTTGGCAAAGCCGATACCCGTAACTGAGGATTTGACGACTGTTCGTGCTTCAGCTGTTGCGGTGACACCAGCCATTGCGGACATCGCGATGCCGGCTGCTGCGATTGTGCGGATGGAATGACGGATCATGAGAAACTCCCTTGCGTGCTCGCCCCCGATGCGCTCAAGAGATAGCGAAGCCGATATGAACCGATATTGATCACAGCGTTTATCTGAAATTCAGGTTGCGCAGACGGCCGTGCGGTTTCGTCTGGCACGGCCGCCGGCCAAAGCGTTCCCTGCTTGATGGCGGTGTTTGGTTGCGAGATTTGCTGACTGGGGCACGCGGTCCGCCTGTCGAATTCCGCATCTGCGGTGTTATACAGCGGCGACAGTCTTAAGCTTTTCGGGAGTGCGTAATGGACATCTTCAAGGGCGGCAGCCGGCCGACGCAGGCTGCAAATCCGGAGTACTTCAGCGGGGTCGTCTATTCAGATCCCATCGTAGCCGCGCCGGAGCCAGCGCGGGTTCGGTCGGTCTGCGTCACGTTTATGCCAGGCGGTCGCACAGCGTGGCACACGCATCCTCTCGGCCAGACGCTGTACGTGCTCCGTGGCGTCGGTCGGGTTCAGAAGCAAGGCGAACCGGTTCGCGAGATCCGCGCCGGCGACACTGTCTGGATTGCGCCTGACGAGGTGCATTGGCACGGTGCGGCGCCGGATACGATGATGGTGCATGTCGCCGTTCAGGAAGCCCAGGATGGCACGCACATTGTCTGGATGGAGCACGTTTCCGAAGAGGAGTATCGCGTTACGCCGAGCGTCTAGAGACCGTTCATCATAGGTGGAATCGTATCGCCGGGTCACGCCCCCGTTCGATTCAACTTGGCCGGCGACCCATGAAGTCGTCCCATTGGATGGCCGGCCAGGAAGACCGAAACAATGGGGTGTGGGACGGTTCAAGCCAAACTGAACAAGCTCGAGTGCGTTCACAACTGCCGGGAGAGACGATCATGACCGAGGATAACAGCCAAACGCGGATTGGGTTCATTGGCGTTGGGATGATGGGGAGTGGCATCTGCGCTCAGCTTCTCAAGCACGGCTATCCATTGACAGTGGTGGCGCATCGCAATCGCGAATTCGTCGACAAGCTCGTTGGCGACGGTGCGGTTGAAGCGTCGTCGCAGGTAGATCTTGCCGCCCAGGTCGATGTCGTGATGATTTGCGTCAACAGTGCAGATGTGGTCTCGGCAGTGGTGTCGGAGATCGGTGACGCGCTGCGTCCGGGCATGCTCGTGATTGACGTGACAACGTCGCTGCCCGAGGTTTCACGGCGTCTGGCGATGGATCTGGGCGCCCGAGGGATCGGGTTCGTCGATGCCCCGGTTGTCGGCGGGCCGGAACAGGCGGCAACCGGTCAGTTGGGCACGTTGGCTGGCGGCGCCGACGCCGATATCGAACGCGCGCAACCGATCCTGCGAAGTTACAGCGTTGATTACGAGCACTTCGGTGCGGTGGGTTCGGGCAACATTGCCAAACTGCTCAACAACTTCCTGACAGTCGGATTGCGCCAACTGGTTGTTCATGCGTTCCGAGCGGCGCGCCGGAACGACATTGATATGCAGAAGCTCTACAATCTTGCCAGCAAAGGCGCCGCATCCTCGCGTACGCTGGATCAGTTCGCTCAAGGGGCCATCGTAAACGATTATCTTCGCAATCAGTTCTCGATCGCCAACTGCCGGAAAGACATGGACTACGTCGGTCACCTGCTTGCCGATGATCCGGATGGTGCCGCAATTCAGCAGACGATGCTCGTCGCCTATCAGCGCCTGGTCGACGCCGGCATGGGCGATCGGATGGCAAGCGAGATGCTCGATCCGGAGGTAGAGGCGGCTGTCACAAAGGCATAGGCAGCCGCTCTCTGGCTCAGCTCTATCCGTTGTCCCGGGCACTTGGCCCGGGATAACGGCGCCGGGCGCATCGCATGAGGCGAAACGCGAATGAGTTCCACAACGACTGCTTGGTGCAATCGCTGTTAGTGATTGTCGCGCGGCAGGCCCTTCGTCTCAGCGATCCGCTGATACTTTACGGCCGGTTTCAGCACCATGCCGTTCGACAGTTCATCGACAATGCCGCGCTGAATCTCTTGCCACGGCGTCTGGTGCTCGGGATAGGCGTATCCGCCAGCGGCGGCGAGGTCCTCACGCCGCTTGGCGAGTTCATCGTCAGAAATGAGAATGTCGGCCGTGCGCTTGGCGAGATCGATGCGAACGCGGTCACCGGTTTTTAGCAACGCCAAGCCGCCGCCCGTTGCTGCTTCGGGCGACGCATTCAGGATCGAAGGCGATCCCGATGTCCCGGATTGCCGCCCGTCACCAATACATGGCAGCGCGCTGACGCCCTGTTTCAGCAGGTAGTCCGGTGCGCGCATGTTGACGACCTCGGCGGCGCCCGGGTACCCCACAGGACCTGTACCGCGCATAAACAATAAGCAGCTCTCGTCAATTTCCAGTGCAGGATCATCGATCCGGTGGTGATAGTCCTCCGGCCCGTCGAATACGATGGCGCGGCCTTCAAAGGCGTTCGGATCGTTCGGGTTGGAGAGATACCGATCGCGGAACTCCGCTGTGATGACAGATGTCTTCATGATTGCGGAGTCGAACAGATTTCCCTTGAGGTTGAGGAAGCCGGCCTGCTCTTGCATGGGCGCATCGTAGGACTTGATCACATCACGGTCGCTTGGGGTCCGCCCATCGCAGTTGGCATAAAGCGTCTTCCCGTTCACAGTTTGCGCTTGGCTGTTGATTTTGCCGGCCTTGATCAATTCGGCAACGACTGCCGGTAGCCCGCCGGCGCGATGGTACTCCTCGCCGAGATACTCGCCGGCTGGCTGCAGGTTCACAAGCAGTGGGATCTCGTAGCCCAGACGCTCCCAGTCGTCGTTATCAAGCTCGACGCCGATGTGGCGGGCGATCGCGTTGAGGTGGATCGGGGCATTGGTCGACCCGCCGATGGCCGAGTTGACGACGATGGCGTTTTCGAATGCTTCACGCGTCAGGATCCGGGATGGACGCAGATCCTCCCACACCATCTCGACAATGCGCTTGCCGGTAAGATAAGCCATCTGCTGGCGTTCGCGATACGGCGCCGGGATCGCGGCGCAACCCGGCAAACTCATGCCGAGCGCTTCGGCCAAAGAGTTCATCGTCGACGCCGTACCCATGGTATTGCAGTGGCCGGCTGACGGGGCCGATGAGGCGACCAGTTCAGCGAAACCTTTGTAGTCAATCTCCCCGCGCGCCATCATCTCGCGGGCTTTCCAGACAATCGTCCCGGATCCTGTCCGCTCACCATTGTGCCAGCCGTTGAGCATCGGCCCGCCGGACAGAACGATTGCCGGAAGATCCACGGTCGCAGCAGCCATGATCTGCGCCGGCGTGGTCTTGTCGCAACCCGTGGTCAAGACAACCGCATCAAGATGATAGCCATAGAGCACCTCGACCAAGGACAGATATTGCAGATTCCGGTCCAGCGACGCCGTCGGCCGCTTGCACGTCTCTTGAATTGGGTGAATCGGGAATTCGAATGCGACACCGCCCGCCTCACGGATGCCATCGCGCACTCTGTCCGCCAGAACCAGGTGATGCCGATTGCACGGCGCGATGTCCGAGCCCGATTGCGCAATGCCGATAATGGGTTTGCCCGACTGAAGCTCGTCCAGAGTCAGGCCGAAGTTCATGGTGCGCTCAAGATAAAGCGCCGTCATGTCGGCGTTGTCCGGGTTATCGAACCAGGCCTTTGAGCGGAGCTTGGCGCGCTGCTCCTGCGTTGGCTGATTTTTACGGTCTTCGGCCATGTTTCCTGCCCATTGTCGCATTGGTTATCGCATTGTGGCGCACGCTATCACGCCCCAGCCGAGCGGTGCCAACTGAATCGACACGTCGATAGCGTGGCAGGCATGTTCCGTCCCGGGCGGCTTGCGGCTGCCGCCGCAGATGTATGACATTCACCGAGTGAAAGCGATGACTACCGGACGACCAGAACAGGTATCTTCGTGTGGGTGAGCACCTTAACGGCTTGGCTGCCCAGGAGCAGCGCTTCGAGGCCGCGACGTCCATGAGAGCCGAGCACAATCAGGTCTGCATCTGCCTTTTGTGCAGCGTCGATGATGCCAGCGTACGGCCAGCGGTTCGCGTGATGCGCGGTCTTGATCGTCACGCCGGCTGCCTGCGCTTTGCTCACGGCCGCGTCCAGGACCGTCTCAGCGTAGACTTCGCACTGCTGTTCGTAGCCTTTCGGGTCGACGACGGCCTGCTGTTCTGTGAAGGCAATCGACTCAAACGGTTCCGTGATGGTCACGGCCGTCAGGGCGGCGCCAACGCCCTTGGCAAGTGCGATCGCATGATCCAGGGCCTTGCCGGCGATTTCCGAGCCATCCGTTGCGACGACAACGTGTTTGTACATGGGCGCCTCCCCTCGTCCGGCGCATGTGGTGGTCGCTGTCGTCGTGGCCCACGTGCGCGGTCTTGTTCCCGTACTCACGATTTCAGAAAACGCGCAGACATCCTTGATGTGCGTCAATCGGATCAGCCGGGGCTGGTGAGGTCCGCGCCAGTCGCGCCGGCCGAATGCTCAAGCTCTAACGCAACGCGTTCTGCGTGTGCGATAACGACATCGCTCGCGCGGGTGCATACAGCGTTGCCGCACGTTTGCGGATGGACGCCCATTGATCAGCGTGTGAAGATTGCTGCCGCGGTGTTGGAGGTCCCATGAGCGGCGCAACGCACAATCTTCTTTCCACGGTGTTGCCGTCGCGCGATGTGGAGGTGGTCGATCATCTCCTGACCGCTGACGGTGTACGGCTTGAGCGTATCGTGTCGCTCGGCCAGGCGTCGCCTGACGATTTCTGGTACGACCAACCCGAAGCGGAATGGGTGATTTTGTTGTCGGGACATGCCCGCTTGAGATTGGCCGAGGAGTGCCAAGATCGGGACCTCAGGCCTGGCGATGCTGTCTACTTGCCGGCGCGGTGCCGGCATCGCGTCACGTGGACAGATCCAACCCAGCCCACGGTTTGGCTGGCGCTGTTTGTCGACGCCGATCTCCGTCCCGTTATGACCAACCGGTTCGCCGATGACGCATCTTCAAACTGAGTGGTGTCGATTGCGCTGTTTAGCGCGCACGCATCGCTGCCAGCAGGACGCGCACGTCGCCACCCAGGAGCCGATGACGGCGCGTCTTTGTTAGCTGCGGCGGAATCCGCGCCTTCGGGTATCTCACGGCATAGAGAAAGGCCCATCCCGCTCTTGAATTGACCGGACGTTCCTGGTTCACGCCGGCGAAGCGATCGAACAGAGCCGGCTGCACCAGACCGCCGACGGATACGGCAACGAGCCGGTTCAGCGCACCGCCCTGCCTACGATACCAATCCTCGCCACGGGAGTCGGCAAGTTCGGCCATGACGACCAACGGCATGACCGCAAAGACATGATAGTGCAGCGCGCGTGCACCGCGTGACAGTTCAAGCGGCAGTGTCCCGTTCGCGGCGATGGCATCAACGGCGTCACCAAAGATGGTTGTCGCACGCTGCCACGCTTGCGCGTTACCGGTTGCCAACGCCGTGCCGGCTTGGGCAAGACCGTGCCAGTACCAATGGTTGTTCCTTGTCCGTCCCAGCTCCGACAACGCCGAGTAGGACGCGCGCACCATCGCCTGCAACCATCGCCCGATCCGATCGTGTTGCGTCGACGACGCCCATTTGCGGACTTTGAGGTAGGCCAACGCAAAGCCTGCGGAGTCCCAGTTCCGCTGATACTCGGCCTGCTTCGTTGCCATGTGGCCGAGATATGCGCCGGCGCCTGCCCATGTGCCGAGCCAGGAAATGGCACAACGCGCGGCCGTGTTGCGGTCAGCTTGGGTACGCGCTTGCCAGGCCTTGTCCGCGTTGCGGGAAACCGTCCTCAGGAAGGTGCGTTGCGTTTCGGTCTGGCGGCGCAGGTCATCGCGCTTTGCAACGTCAACCTGGGACTTTGCAGCGTCGCTGTAATAGCGGGTGAGGTTCATGTCCGTTGCGGGGGGCGGCGGTTTCGGGCAAGCGGTCGCCGCAAGGGAGCTGCTTGCGAACGTGATCATCGCCGTTAGTGTCACGAATAGGTTTGTCATTGGGTTCGCCGCGGTTGCTGCCAGTTTCCGGCACGTTGTTTTAGCGGTACAGCGGTTGCCAATACCTTGATGGAGTGCGTGATGGCTTCGCATACCTTCTTTTGCATCGACGGGCACACGTGCGGAAACCCTGTTCGCCTTGTCTCCGGCGGATCCATCCCCACCTTGTCGGGCGAAACCATGTTTGCGCGCCGTCAAGCCTTTCTCGCTGAGTATGACTGGATTCGGACGGCATTGATGTTCGAACCGCGCGGGCACGACATGATGTCGGGGTCCATCCTTTACCCACCGACTCGCGATGACTGCGATGTGGGCGTCCTGTTTATTGAGACGTCCGGCTGCCTCCCGATGTGTGGGCACGGCACAATCGGCACTGTGACGATCGCGATTGAACGTGGCCTGGTTCAGCCGCGAACGCCCGGCGTCCTGCGCCTCGACACTCCGGCCGGTTTGGTTGTTGCGGACTATGTTCAGGACGGGCCGTTCGTGTCGTCGGTCAAGATTACGAATGTGCCGTCGTTCCTCGAACGGGTGGCTTGCAAGACTTCGGCAGATGGCCTCGGTGCCGTGACCTGTGACGTGGCATACGGCGGGAACTTCTATGCAATCGTCGAGCCACAAGCGGCGGGCCCATTTACCGACCTCGTTGACGTTGCCCCCGACGATCTTGTTCGATGGAGCCGCGATATCCGTGACGACTTGAACCAGACTTACGATTGGCGGCATCCGGAAAACCCGGACATCAGTCGTGTGACGCATGTCATGTGGACCGGTAGGCCAACCGTTGCCGGCGCGACCGCGCGCAACGCCGTCATCTATGGTGAGAAGGCTATCGACCGTTCGCCCTGCGGCACCGGTACGTCTGCGCGGATGGCGCAATGGCATGGCCACGGGAAGCTCGCGGTCGGCGACGCGTTCGTGCACGAGAGTATTATCGGGTCGCTGTTCACCGGACGGGTAGAGGCCGATGCGCAGATCAGCGCCAAGGCCGGCATTGTACCGTCGATCGAAGGTTGGGCCCGCGTCACCGGCTTGAACACGATCTTCGTCGATGATCGTGATCCTTATTGGCAGGGCTTTCAGCTGGTTTGATACCAGAAAGCGGACGTCAATCGGTCCTCGCCTCATAGAAGGATGAGTCGATTAGGCGCGTCCGATCAGCCTGAGCAAAGGGTTTCTTCGAATGACAGACCGGCGGCTGAGGTCGAGTAACTCCGATACGCCGTTTGGCTCAAACTTTTCCGCAAGCGCCTCGTATCCTTGGTCCAGTTTGAAATCTGCCTCTTCGGGGTACAGCAGTATAAGACCGAAAAAGTTCAGGCGATCGCCATCGGGCAGCATCAATGTCGCGTGACTTGCTGGTAGCAGTCTCGGAAAGTCCACGAGCGCCACATTCAATCTGCTGGCGTTCGTGTACGGCTCATTCTCGAAGTTTGGAATTGTGTGACCCGGTGCAAGCCAAGTTTGCGCCACATGCGGATACCGCGCCAACCATTTCAGCAACCCAATCGGCCAGTAACTGTTCTCATCGTCTTCGCTTCGCTCGAGGGTCTCTGCTAACGCGTCACCCCATGCGCGGGGCAGAGCCATGATCAATTCGGCGCGAGACCATTCAGCCGGATCAACACCTTCCGGGATTGCCATACGCAGGTCGCCCATGCCGGAGGTTACGTAGACCCAGTAGTTCCGACTCTGATTCGGCGCATAGACGAGCACATCCAAGTGGACGAGATCTGAGATGATCTCATGGAACACCGTCGCAGCCTCTCCAATGACAGGCTCCAAGTGCTCTTGTATGAGTTCGCAATTCTCCGCGAAGCTTTCAGGTTGTGTCCAACCCGTTTCGCGGTCCTTTCCGACAATGATGCGCGATCCGCCGGGTGTAACGTCACCGTCCTTGAATTCGTCATCTGACATGATGGTTTCGCCCTCTGGTTTCAGAGCTGGCCGCCTGTGCCAAACGCGATCTCTCGCGCACAAATTCGCTGAAACCATGTTTCTCTGAAGCAAAAGCGCCAAAAACAACGACTGCGCCGGCTCTGTCCAATGCGAGGGTCGCATAGGCCAATTTGAGTGCGTATCAACCAGAGGTTGAAGAGGCCATCGGCTAACGACAGCGGATCGATTCATATAGAAGACAGTCATCCACATCAGATTTGCGTGTTGATCATGTTCCGATACGTTTCGCCGGCTCTGAGCATGAAGGCTGGTGTCTAAGATGTCGAACGGATGGGGTCGCAGTCATAGAAGTGGTCAGCTAATTTAGTTGCCGGACAGATGTTGATCGACATCTCTTAGAATGTGGAGGTGGCCCATGGCGCTCTCAGGCCCCAAGCCGACTTGGCTGACGTTCGACTGTTACGGCACCTTGATCCAGTGGGATGAGGGCCTTCTGGCCGCCGTGAAGCAGATCCTTGCCAAGCAAACCACAACGACGATCAATGCGGATACGCTGATCGCTGTCTACGACAAGTACGAGCACGAGCTGGAGCAGACGCCGCCGCATCGTCGATTTCGCGATGTCGCGGGGCGCGGGCTTGAGCTAGCGATGGCGGAGCTTGGTCTCGCCTACGCGCCAAGCGACATCGACATCCTCACATCCAGCATTGCCAAGATGCCGCCGTTTCCAGAAGTGCCGGATGCGCTCGGCCGCCTGAAGACGATGGGCTTCAAGCTCTGCATCATCTCGAATACGGACGACGATATCATCGCTGGAAACGTTGCGCAGCTTGGCGGCCACATCGATCGCGTGATTACCGCAGAGCAAGCACAAGCGTACAAGCCGTCGCGTCAGACATTCGCATTCGCGCATGACGCAATTGGTGTGGAGCAAGATGCGCTTGTCCATATCTGTGCCAGTCCGCATCTCGACCTCGCTGCTGCGCGCGACATGGGGTTTCGCTGCGTCTGGATCGATCGCGGTACCGGGCGCAAACCGTTGCTGGACTACCGTCCCAATGCGGTCCTGCCAACGCTTGATCGGGTGCCAGACCTGTTTGCTCAGCTGGGTTGGGACTAGCCAACGGAGGCTCGGCTGCGATCATGACTATTCGCTTGGAGGAGGTGCAGCTCTCGGAGCATGCGCCGCTTATCGATGCCTGGCTGCATCTCCCGCATGTCTCGAGATGGTGGGGCGATCCAACTTGGCGGACGGCGCAGCTCCGTAAGACGCCTGCGCGCGCGCACGCGCTCATAACCAGCGACGACGCGCCAATCGGTTATGTGCGTTGGCAGGCCGTCGACCGCAAAACCTTGGATTCCGTCGGGCTGACGGACTTACCGGACGGTTCTATCGATATCGATCTGTTTATCGGAGATGCGTCTTATCTCGGTCGTGGATTGGGTGTGCCAATTCTCGACGCGCTCGCCCGTCATCTGCAGCAAACGACAAACGTCCAAGTTATCGGCCTGACGACGTCGGTCGACAACTTGCGAGCGTTGCGCGCATTTGAAAAGGCAGCGTTTCAAAAGCACCTGAGATACGACGATGATACGTTTGGTCCGTGTTGGATTCTCATTCGCAAGATTCGGTGAAATCGCTGACGCTTGCGCTCCACCAGACCGATTTAGCCATTGCGATAGGTGTAGCTGTAGCCGTTCAATGCCGGCGCGCCGCCGAGGTGTGCGTAGAGAATGTTCGCACCGTCCGGGAAGTAGCCTTTGTTCACGAGGTCGATGAGTCCCTGCATGGATTTGCCTTCATAGACAGGGTCCGTAATCATCGCTTCCGTGCGGGCGGCAAATCGAATGGCCTCATTTGTCTCATGGCTCGGCACGCCATAAGCGGGATAGGCATAGTCTTCCAAAATGACGATCTCGTCGTCTGCGACGCCACGTCCGAGTTCGACAAGCCCGGCGGTGTTATCAACGATCTGGCGCACTTGCTGGCGAGTCTGCTCCGGCGTGCCCGATGCGTCGATCCCAATGACCTTGTCGGCCCGATTGTCAGCAGCGAACCCGACAATCATGCCGGCTTGTGTGGACCCGGTGACAACGCAGACGATGATGTAGTCGAACGTCACGCCCAATTCGGTTTCCTGGGCGCGGACTTCCTCTGCAAACCCGACGTAGCCGAGCCCGCCGAACTTGTGGACCGAGGCCCCGGCGGGAATCCCATAGGGATTGCCGCCGGCGCCTTTCACGGACTGTATGGCGTCTTCCCAGCTTTTCCGAATGCCGATGTCAAAGCCGTCCGGTACAATCCGGCTTTCTGCGCCCATAAGGCGGGTCATCAGGATGTTGCCGACGCGATCGTAGACGGCGTCTTCGTGCGGCACCCAGCTTTCCTGCACGACGACGCATTTCATGCCGAGCTTTGCCGCGACGGCTGCAACCATGCGGGTATGATTGGACTGAACGCCGCCGATCGAGACAAGCGTGTCGGCATTCGAGGCGATGGCATCCGGGACGATGTACTCGAGCTTGCGAAGCTTGTTGCCGCCCAACGCCAGTCCTGAATTGCAGTCGTCGCGCTTGGCGTAGATCTGGACCTTGCCGCCAAGCGCGTCCGTCATCCGGGGCAGATGCTCAATCGGCGTCGGGCCGAAGGTCAGCGGATAGCGTTCGAATTTGTCCAGTCTCAGCACATCGGCCTCCCGGTGCGTGTCGGTGCGGGCTACCAGCCTACGACCAATTGCGTGATAGGTGTTTGCAAAGATGTCTGGTCAAATGTCGCTGATCTGCAAACTTGAGCAGAAATTTCGACATTCATGATCATGAAACACGCATTTGATGAGTAATTCTTACGGCCCGATTGATCTCGATCGCATAGATCGCCGTATTCTCAAGCACTTGCAGCGTGATGGGCGGGCAACCAACGCGGAAATCGCAAAGGCCGTCCATGTCAGCCCGGCGACCTGTCACCGGCGCACGCAGCGCCTTTTTGAGCAGGGCTTCGTCAGATCGGTGCGTGCCGAGATTGCACCGGCGAACGTTGACCGCGGGGCCCTGGTGGTGGTCGGCGTCGTTTTGGATCGCTCGACGCCGGACAGCTTTGGCGCGTTTGAAACTGCCGTTGCGAAGCTGCCCTTCATCCTCGATTGCCATCTGGTCGCGGGCGACTTCGACTACTTCCTGAAGATTCGCGTGCGCGACATTGCGGACTTCAATCGCCTTCACGGTGAGCAATTGATTGCCCTTCCGGGGGTGCGCCAGACGCGGACGTTCTTCGTCATGAAGGAAGTGATCGACAACGCGCCGCTGGATTTCTAGGGGCTGCGGACGTCGCGGTCGTATAACCGACCTGTCGACGGCTGCGCGTTCACGCGCAGCGCTGGCTCATCCAGAGGCGGATGTTTGGTAAGCTCTCCCAACCAAATGCATACGATGACGGACCGTGCTCTCTAAGGTGTTGGAGGCGTTCCATGGCTTGCTTCGGCGTGGGGCGCTCTCCGACTTCAATCCACCACATGGCGAAGTGCGCTTCGGGCAGAACGTCAAACCACTTGGACTTCTTTTCGTAAACGCGTTTGTGGATTGTGTTCCAGACGAAATGCTCAAGATCTTCGGGTGTTTCCCAGACGCTGAGATTCACAATGACGCGTGGGTCGCTGCCGACGCGGACATCCATCGCATTGGAACCGTCGTCCCCCTTGAGGCGCCAGACAAAGCCGGGCGACCGTTCTGCAACCGCATTCACCCGGTTCAATGCGCCGACGAAGTCTGCGAGACGTGCGCTCGTCAGATCATCCAGGGCGCGACCGACGTTCAGTTGTGCAAGATGGTGTCTGTCGGGTTGCTGAAAGTTCATGTGTACGCCTCCATCGCGCAGTTGGGTCTCAAGACAAGTATCAGGTACGCCAGCTTGCATGGGATGCGGACTTCGCGCAGGGTCCTCCATAATATGAGTGCGCTGGAGAGACGCCCATGATTGCCGATACACGTTGGACCGGCATCCACCCTGCTGTCACGACGAAGTTCACGGAAGAGGATACGCTTGATCACGACGAAATGGCGCGTTGCTTCAAGCTGCAGATCGATGCGGGTGTTGATGGACTGATCGTTTGCGGATCGCTGGGTGAAGCGTCAACACTCGAACCGGACGAGAAGCTGCAGGTTCTTTCCACTGCAAAGTCCGTGGCAGGTGATCGGCCTGTGACACTCACAATCTCGGATGGTTCGACCCGGAATGCCGCTAAGCTGGCTGAAGCCGGTGCGAAGGCCGGTGCCGACGGCCTCATGGTGCTGCCGGGGTTGCCTTACAAGTCGGATCGCCGTGAGACGATCGCGCATTTCCGAACGGTTGCGCGTGCCGCGGAACTCCCCGTGATGATCTACAACAATCCGCCGGCCTATGGCGTGGACATCACGCCGGACATGCTGGTCGAGATGGCAGATGAGCCATTGTTCGTCTCGGTGAAGGAGAGCTCGGACAACGTCCGGCGGATTACGGATATCATCAATCTTTGCGGCGATCGCTACCGGGTCTTCACGGGCGTTGACAACTTGGCGCTCGAGAGTTTTGCGATGGGTGCTTCGGGCTGGGTTGCCGGCTTGGTGGTCGCCTTCCCGAAAGAGACCGTTGCGATCTGGAAGCTCAGTCAGGCTGGCCGTTGGGACGAGGCGCGCGAGATCTATCGGTGGTTCCGGCCGCTGCTCGACGTCGATGTCTCAACGAAACTCGTCCAGAACATCAAGCTCGTTGAAGCGATGGTCATCGACTCAAACGATCGTTGTCGCGCACCGCGACTGCCACTTGTTGCAGACGAGCGCGCGCGGATTGCCGGGATCGTTGCGGCCGCGCTGGAGGCGCGACCATCGTTGCCGGATATTTAGGACCATTGCAGCTGATAAGAACGCTGCGGAATGAGGGCCCCCGACTGCCGCTACGGTTTCAGAACCAGTGGTTCCTGCGGCAGGACAATACGCTCGGGCTTGATGTTCAGTCGCTCCGGCCTCACCCCTGCGATCAACGGGGGCGGGTCTGACAGCGACATGGCGGGTTTGTACGTCTTGGTCTTCGTCTTCGCCGGCCGAACGGGCCGATCCTTGAATGGTCGATGTGGTGGTAGCACCCTGTTCCCCCCAATCTGAGTGTATTCATAATGCTGTAACCAAACTTCGTGCCAATCGACAGCGACCGTGCCGTGGCGGGCGTTTGCTCGCGCTGGGCGGCATTATCTGGGGGTGCGGTGTGGTCGAAAGTTGTGCAATTGCCTGGAAACGGTGCAGGCTTGTCGTCTGTCGCGTGTGGTCAGACGCGTTCGTGAAGACAATATACATACGATGAGCGAAGATAAGCGGCGCGAACGACGGCGCGGATATCACCACGGCAACCTCCGGGAAGCGCTGATGTCCGCTGCGTTGTCATTGATCAACGAGAAGGGGCCGGGCGGCTTCACATTCGCCGAAGCGGCGCGTGCGGCCGGCGTCTCTCCGGCTGCGCCTTACCGACACTTCCGGGACCGCGATGCCCTGCTTGCCGGCGTTGCCAAGCAAGGTTTTGAGCTGTTTGCCGACGCCCTGATCGCAGCCTGGGATGACGGACGACCATCGCCGGCGGTCGCGTTCAATCGCCTCGGGCGCGCCTATCTCGGGTTTGCACGGTCCGAGCCCGCCTATTTCTCTGCCATGTTCGAAAGTGGGCTGTCGTTTCAGGACTACCCGGAACTGAAGACGGCGGGGGATCGTGCCTTCGCGGTTTTGCGCGATGGGTGCGAGGCCGTTGTTGCCACGCTGCCCGCAGACCGGCGCCCGCCCGCAATGATGATGGCGCTACACGTCTGGTCGTTTTCGCACGGAATCGCAGCACTGTTTGCGCGTGGGGACGGCGCGCGGCGCACGATTCCCATGCCGCCCGAGGACTTATTGGAAGCCGGAATCCTCATCTATCTCGACGGTCTCGCGGGTCCGAACGGCCGTTGAAGAATCTCAATTCCAAAGACTTGAAACCCGGACATCGTCCCCCAACTATGTAAATGTGAAGAACATTCACATGCGATGCAAGTGTGGGAGAGCCGGATGACAGAAGCGCTAGGGCGCCTCGAATCGCAACTCGACGCGTGGGGTCGGCCGGCCTGGATTATCGCGATGGTGCTTGGCTTCATCGTGTTCTGGCCGATTGGTCTCGCCTTGCTGGGATACATGATTTGGAGTGGACGAATGGGATGTGGACGATCAGGCGGCCGTGGTCGCTGGCAGAAGCGCATGGCGGACAAGTGGGAACGGAAAATGAGCGCGTGGGGTATGCAGGCCAAGGCCTATGAGCCAACCGGTAACCGCGCGTTTGACGAGTATCGTGAGGAGACGTTGCGCCGTCTCGAAGATGAAGCGCGCGAGTTCAGCGAGTTCCTGGAGCGCTTGCGGATGGCGAAGGACCGGCAGGAGTTCGAAGACTTCATGACGGATCGCAAGAACCGTCCGCAAACGCCGCCAGGTCAATCCGGGCCGACCAGCGGTGGGCCGCAGCCGGACTCGCCGTCTGCAGCCTGACACGAGTTCGATTGTGCCCGAGTTCCATTGTTATGTGTCGCGACAGCCCGGCCCGTGTGGCCGGGCTTCGTTGTTTTAGGCGCTCTCCGGCATCATGCCCGGCGGGATCAACTCCGGGCGTTCGGCAATAATCTTGTCATCGATCTCTTTCGCACGTGCTGCCGACGGGCGTTGGAGAATACGGGCCACGTACGCTTCGAATGATGGCCGTTTCTCCAGCACCTTGAACTCCGTCAGCCAGTTGATTTGCGCGCCGACATAGATATCCGCTGCCGAAAAGGTGTCGCCAAGAACGAAATCGTTTTTGGAGAACCACCCGTCGAGTGTATCGATGACATTGTCGACGCTGCCGTAACCCGACATGGCCAGCTTGTCGTCGGGCACCACGAAGCCCATACTCTTGTTGGTTGCTGCGGGATCAATGCAGCCGGCGCTGAAGAACAGCCAGCGATAGTAGATGCCCCGCTTCGGATCCGTGACTGCCGGCGCCAGTCCGGCGTCCGGAAACGCATCGGCGAGGTACGCGATGATCGCGCCGCATTCCGTGACGACAACGTCGCGATGCTTGATTGCCGGCACTTTGCCCATCGGATTGATCGCCAGGTATGCCGGCTCTTTCATGGTGCCGTAGTAGGTGAGGATCTCTGTATCATACGGCTGCCCGATCTCCTCCAGCATCCAGCGCACGATGGAACCGCGCGACATCGGATGCGTGTAGAGCATGACCTTGTCTGACATGAAGACTTTCCCCTCTTGATCGATCTCGTTGTCGTGTCGGATCTTGTCGCGTCGTCACTGAAGTCCGCGGGCCGTAGCGACCCACAATCCGGCGGTGATCTGACACCGCGATTGCGGCCGTACCATGTGACTGGCGCAGTGCCTATGTGCACCAACAGCGCAGCATCCACAGCCGAGCCCCTCTTGAAGATCCGCGTTCGGAGTGCTATGTGCGCAGCCCGAATGTACCGATACAGACAACGAATTTGAGACCAATGACACGACTGGCAGAACGCAATCAGGGTTACGCAGCGGCACGCGCAAGCGCGTTGACGGCGTACGCGTACCCGATGCTCATCTAGCCGGTTCCATTGTCCTGGGGCCGTAGCGGCCCACCTTGCGCATATCACGCCCCGGTCGGCCGCCGAGCCTCGGGGCGTTTTGCATTTCGAGCGCGAGAAGACGAAAGCCAGGGCTGTCCATCCCGTCAAACGTCAGAGCGCTCGATCCGAGTTTGGCGCGCCAAAGCCAACGGCGAGGTTGTCCGGATTAGCTACCCGGACGGCTTCGCCACCTCTCAAACTTTGGAGTAAAACCATGACGGACAAAGTGCACGTGAATGTCGGCACCATCGGTCACGTCGATCATGGCAAGACGACTCTGACGGCGGCGCTGACACATGTTCAGGCGGCGCGCGTCGGTGGCACGGCGCTCGGGCTCAACCAGATCGACAATGCCAAGGAGGAAAGCGTCCGCGGCATCACGATCAACACCGCCCATGTCGAGTACGAGAGTGCCGATCGCCACTACGCGCATATCGACTGCCCCGGGCACGCCGATTATGTGAAAAACATGATTACCGGCGCCTCGCAAATGGATGGCGCGATCCTGCTGGTCGACGGCACCGAAGGTGCGGCCAAGCAGACGATCGAGCACATCCTGCTCGCCCGGCAGGTCGGCGTTGGCCACATCGTCGTGTTCGTCAACAAGATGGACATGATCGATCCGGCCGATCGTGCGGACATGGTGGAGCTGATCGAGATGGAGATCGGCGCGATGCTCGCAGCCCAGGGCTATGAGGATGTCGCGTTCGTGTTCGGCAGCGCGCTCAAGGCCCTGCAAGCGGCTGAACGTGGTGAAGCCGATGGCGATGACGCCAAGTGCGTCCGCGATCTGGTCGATGCGTTGGACACGAAGATCCCCGATCCCGTGCGCGACTTCGATGCACCGTTCCTGATGCCGATCGAAGGCGTGCACACCATTCCGGGCCGCGGCACGGTCGTGAGTGGCCGGGTCGAGCGCGGGACCATCCGGGTCGGCGATCCGGTCGAGATCGTTGGTCTCGATACCGGTGGTGAGCAGGTCGTCGTGACCGGCACGCAGGCGTTCCGCAAGGACGTCGACGCGGCCCGCGCCGGCATGAACGTCGGCCTGTTGCTGCGCGGCGTGAAGCGGGAAGGCGTGCAGCGCGGCCAGGTGTTGAGTGCGCCGGGCGTGATCAAGCCCTACGCCAAGGGCCAAGCGCGGATCGTCGTGTTGAGCAAGGACGAAGGCGGCCGCCACACGCCGTTCGGCAGTGGCTATCAGCCTCAGTTCTTCTTCGGCACAACGGATGTGACTGGCGTGATCACGGTCTCATGTGAGACCGGTCTCGTCCAACCCGGCGACCAGGCCGACATCAGCTTCGAGCTGAAAAAGCCGGTCGGCATCGAAGCCGGCATCCGCTTCGCCATCCGCGAAGGTGGCCGCACTGTCGGTGCGGGTTTCGTGACCGAGGTCGCCGGGTGAAAGCGGCGATGGTGTCGTAGGTGTAGGAGAGTGCCCCGAGCCGGCGCGTGTAACTTGGGCACGGGTTGGCTCGGGGTGGGGGGGCATTGCAGGTCTACGGCTCAGTCCGGTAATCACGGAGGCCAGTCAAGTGACGATAGCATAGGCCGTTTTCGCCTTGAGCTGATGAGACCCAAGAGCAACTGTTGTGAAGCATGTCCTTATGTTATCGTATCTCGGTTGTGAATAGTCGCCGGGGGTAATTCATGCCGAATATTATTAGGGCATTCGAGAGATCTTTGGCCGATCTCTTCTGTGACAAGTTCTTGTTTTCCATACCGCCCTTCCAACGACCGTATGCTTGGACGCGGGAACAGGCAGGTGAATTGCTCGACGATCTTCAGTATGCTTTGCGCTCGAATGGTGCGGGAAGCACTCCCTATTTTCTGGGTACGATAGTGGTGATCAAAGATCCCGATCGGCCGGCCGCGGACGTAGTTGATGGGCAGCAACGCCTTGCAACGCTGACAATTTTACTTTCTGTTCTTCGTGACTTGGCGGAGCCGAATGATGCTGAGCAGATTGACAAGTATGTCCGTCAGGAAGGGCGGCGCTTTGAGGGGATAAACGACTCTTTTCGCGTGAATTTGCGCGAACAAGATCGCAACGTCTTCCAGAAATATATACAAACTATTCATGCGACAGATTCCTTGCCAGACGTGTCAGGGTTCGAATCGGATAGCCAGAGTCGTTTAATAGATAATGCGGCCTTTCTTCGAGAAATTTTGCGCCACTGGACCAATTCAGATCGCATCGATCTTTTGACCTACATTGTGCAAAACTGCTACCTCGTGGTGGTCCAAGCAACCGATAGAGAAGCTGCATATCGCGTGTTTGCGGTAATGAATGACCGTGGCCTCGATCTTTCCCCGACTGACGTCCTGAAAGCAGAGATTATAGGGTCCATTCCAGATGCTGATCGAGATACCTATAATTCGACATGGGAGCTGCTTGAGGAGGGCCTTGGACGTGATCGTTTTCGAGAGCTATTCAATCATATAAATATGGTTTTTCACCGGCAAAAGCGAAGGACTTCGCTAGAGCAGTCTTTTCGCGACCATGTTCTAAGGTATGTCGAGCCGGCCAAATTCATCGATGAGTTTCTAGAGCCGTTTGGTGAAAACTATATGACGCTTGTGGATGCGTCATATAGATCGAGCGAGCATGCTGAGGAAATAAACTCAGTAATTCGCCAGCTGTGGCGCCTAGATTATTCAGACTGGCAGCCTGTTGCGCTTTATTCCCTTGTGATATTTGGCGGAAACTCCGGTCAATTGCTTACCGCGCTCCGTCGCCTGGAGAGGCTGGCTTATGGTTTCTTTATCTTGCGAACTCATGTAAATATGCGCGTTGCTCGATTTTCGAGCATAATTGATGAGATGATCGACAATAAAGGGCTGCAAGGTCACCGTTCATCAATTGACTTGAGTGATGAGGATAAGGCGCAAATTCTGTCGGTATTGAACGGTCCGATTTATCCGATCACGAGATTGCGAAAACTTCTCTTGCTCCGATTGGACGAAGCCTTGGCTGATGCGGGTGCATCGTACGATCATCGCATTGTAAGTGTCGAGCATGTTCTGCCGCAACGTCCCAAGGCAGACAGCGAGTGGGTTGAGAAATTCCCCAATCAGAACGTGAGAAGAGCGTGGACGCATAGGTTGGCGAATCTGGTTTTACTATCCAGAAAAAAGAATGCTGCGGCCGGAAACATGGAATTCGACCAGAAGAAGCGGCAGTACTTCTCCCGGACTGATGGAACATCACCGTTTGCCATCACTAGTCAGGTGATTGTGGAAACAGACTGGACGCTGGATGTTCTTGAGCGTAGGCAAGAGTTGTTGGTTGGTAAGCTTGCCGACCTTTGGGATCTATCATTTGCGGAAAGCGATATTGCACGACGCTTGGACCTTACTATCGGAGCAATGCCTATAATGTCATTAGATCAGTCAATGGAGAGCTAAGTCGGACCCTTATGCTCTGGTCTAACCCAAGCTGGGGCCATATATATTAAGGAGGAAATCCGGATTTTCATCAACGCTCTTCGCTGCATACGCATATCCATTTAGCCCCTGAATCGAGCGGTTCATGTTCCCATATGTCATGGCTCTGTGCTTGATGGTGGCTGTGGTGGTGGGCTGGGACATTGATGCCGACGACTGCTGAACGTGGATCCCAGGCACGAAGGCCCGGGATGACCCTCTTGGGTGGCTGACTGAGTGCACCTACCCAATCTCTGTCCTAACCCTCGCAACCCCGTCACATCCTACCCACATATCTCCCATCCACGCATTCGGAGCTTCGACATGTTCCTCCATGTTGCGACGTCGCGATTGGGGTTGGTGGCGGCGGCGCTTGGTCTGGCGCTTTCGGGCCCTCTGGCCATTGTCAGTGCGACGCCCGCGGTCGCGAAAAAGGCCACCGCGACCAAGAAGAAGCGGGTCTATAAGCGGCCACGGCAGCGCATGCTCGATTATCGGCCCGGTGTGAACGACCATTTGCCGGCGCGCCGGTTCGGGTCGCGCTTTCCGCCCCAGTACGGCAACTATCCCGCCTGGGCCGCGGATGCGTTCTCCCGACAGAACGAGCTTTACGAGCGGGATAACTAGTTTTCTCGCGGTTTTCTCGCGCACGGAGTCTTTAATTGCGCTGTTCGCACGCTCGCAGGCTCGCGGCTCGAGCGCTGGCTATCCTGAGAGGACGGTATCCAGGCTGGAACAGCCCATGAGCGATAAACATTACGCGCGGGTTAGCCGTTTGGCACCCCAGGCCGCGACTGCGGCCCGCCGCGTTGCGGCGCCCCCGCGGAGGGCCCGAGCGAAGCGAGGAATAGCCGTGAGCGAAAAAATCTCTGCGAACAGCGCAATCAAAGGCCCGTGAGCGAAAACAACAGTTTGACACAGGCTCGTGAGACCGTTGCCGACATCCGTTCACGCAACGCGTTCACGAGTAACTGGTCATGTCGCAATCGACTACTCAATCCCCATCGTCGCCAGAGGCTGAAACATCGGAGGCCGAAACCAGTCGAGCATCGCCGATGCGCGCGCTGGCGCTGGTGGCAGGTGTGCTGCTCGTCTTCCAGGTCGGGCGGTGGATGATTGTGCCGGGGCTGGATCTGTTTGTGCTGTCCGACGTCTTCCGCGATCTGGCCGACCCCCTCCGAACGGGGGTGTTGAGTTCGGCCAACTTTTCCCGCGTGAGCGTGATGGCGCTCGGTGTCTGGCCCTACGTCGCGGCGTGGGTGGTGTTTGAATTTCTGCACGGCATGTTCACGCCCGCCGCACATGCGCGCTATCGGCGCTGGGCGACCGGCGTGATTGCGATCTTCTGGAGTGTCGGTCTCGCGAACGCCATGCAAGGCTATCCTCACCTCGTCGCTGACCCCGGGGTCTGGTTCGTCATCCCAGCATCGTTGTCGATTGCGGCGGGCACCATGGTGTTGGTCTGGCTCGGAGAGCAGATCACCAAGACCGGCTTTTGCGATGGCATCTGGTTGCTTGCCGCGGCCGATATTCTGTCGGGATTGCCGGTGGCCGTGATCCAGATCGTGCATAGCTACGATACGGGCGTTTTTTCCGGCCTTGCCGTATTGCTGATTGCGGCCGTGGCGGTCGGGTTGGTGGTCCTGGTCGTGCTGTTCGAAACGGCGCGATTGCGTTTTCCGCTTGTCCAAATTGATGCAGCCGACGGCCAAGCCGCCCAAGGCGATGCAGAGGGCGAGCGGATAACAGGCCATCACACGCTGAAGCTCAATAACGTTACCGTGGTGCCGTTGATGTTTGCGGCTTCGCTGATTGCTTTGCCGCCGATGATTGCGCCACTGCTCGGCAACGTCATCAGCATGGCGGTGCTGCCGTACTATGCTTATGTTGCGCCTAGCCAGCCGCTATATCTGATCCTCTTTGGCGTGCTAGTGGTCGTGTTCACCTTTCTGGTGACCGCAATCAAAGTCTCGCCCAAAGCCGTCCTGCGGGATCTCGAAAAGAACGGTCAAACCGTTGCTGCGGTTCCGCAAGGGGAGGCGCAGTCCTACGTCGATCGCGTGTTGACGTTCTGGACACTGGTGGTTGCGGCTTACCTGATGGTCTTGGCGCTGCTGCCCCAGCTGCTCACCATGCTCATCGGCGTACCCGTCGTCAGCAACGGGCGGCTGTTTTTGATCGTTGTCTTAGTCGGGCTGGTTGTTTATCGCTCACGGGCTGTTCCGGCCTACGGCCGGGCCCTGCGCGGACGCGCCGCAACGCGGCGGGCCGCATTCGCGGCCTGGGGTGCCGGACGGCTGGCCAGCGCGTTGTGTTTATCGCTCACGGGTTATTCCTCGCTTCGCTCGGGCCTCCGCGGGGGGCGACGCGCCGGGCCGCGGTCGCGGCCTGAAGTGCCGGACGGATAACCCGCGTTTGTTATTTATCGCTCACGGGCTGTTCCGGCCTACGGCCGGGCCCTGCGCGGGGGCGGCGCAACGCGCCGGGCCGCATTCGCGGCCGGGGGTGCCGGACGGCTGGCCCGCGCTCGAGCCGCGAGCCTGCGAGCGTGCGAACAGCGCAATTGAAGACTCTTCGCTCACGGGCTGTTCCTCGCTTCGCTCAGGCCCTCCGCGGGGGCGCCGCAACGCGCCGGGCCGCCGTCGCGGCCTGGGGTGCCGGACGGCTGGCCCGCGCTGGTTGTTTCGCGCTCACGGGCTG
>JBCCOV010000021.1:0-37765 GCA_039039985.1 Pseudomonadota bacterium
AAGACAATAGAAGTAGCCCGTCGCCGTGCCGACCCAGATACGACCGTCCACGATGCATGGCGTGCCCAATATCCGGCCGTCGAGCCTGACGTTCCAAACTTCGGCGCCGGATTCTGCATCGAGGCAATACACGCGGTAGTCCCGCGACCCGATGATGACTTTGTCCTCGATGACGCATGGCGACGACCAAATGTTGCTGCGCGTTTGAAAGGTCCAGATCGGTCTGCCGTTGGTGGCGTCGACACAGTGGAGCTTACCGTCCTCGGCGCCGATCCAAATCCGGTCGCCGACGACAGCGGGCGTTGAATAGTAGCCTCTGGCCTTCGCTTTATAGCGCCAGATCTCTTTGCCGGTCTCCCGGGCAAAGCAATAGAGATTTGGAGCACGCTCCTCAGCTGCGGCATAAACGAAATCGCCGGAAACAACCGGTGATGAATCCGTGTCGTCGTAGGTCTTCGCACGCCACCGAACCTTGCCGGTTTTGGTCTCCAGCGACACGAGCTCTCCGGCATACGTTGCCGTATAGAACTCCCCATCCGCGACGGCCGGCGAACTCTCTGAACCCTTGTGGCTGGCGTGATGATGCCCGCGCAGCCCACCAACCAAAGTCTTCCAAATCTCCCGCCCTGTCTTTGGGTCGAGACAGCGCGCGTACCCGCTTTCCCCGGCAACGTAGAGACGGCCATCAATCACACACGGTGAGGAATCGATATCCTGGCGCGAGTTGAAGCGCCACGCCCGGCGCCCTGTCTGCGCGTCAATGCAGTGCAGGTAGTTGTCCGTGTTTCCGATGTATAGGTGGTTGTCAAACATGCAGACGGAGCTCTTGAACATGCCCGCGCCGCGATACTTCCACATCAGGCGTCCAGTCATCGCTTCCAATGCGTAGACGTAGCCGCCGACCGATCCCACAAAAACATAGTCGCCAAGCTTCACCGCACTACCGGTCCACCCCATGCCGGACCAATACTTGTATCCACGACGTGACCGCCTGCGCATCCCCGCCGTTTTGAACCGCCAGGCGATCTCGGGCGCTTTGTCAGGGAGCGGTCCGGTTCCGTAAAAGGTGTGTGCGCCGTTGCCGCGAAACATAAGAACCGTGGCGTCTGAGACGGAACTCTCACCGTGCGCCCAGTCCGGCAATTGGATTGCTGGTGGCGCTCTTTGAGGGCGCTCCGGCTTTGCCAGCGCCATTGTCGGCGACGTCAAGGCCAGACCGGACGCGGCTGCGCCGAGTTGGGCCAACACGTTGCGGCGCGATGGCCCACTCGAATGCTCAGTATCTGGGGCCATCACGAGGCTGCTCCCGCTCTGCAATATCTCATATCGTAAACAATCTACCCACAACCGATCGTCCTGCATCCAAAGCGCACCTCGCGACCGAGCACATTGTCTCGGTTGATCGGCAGCCGTGATCTTTACGCACCTCTGATTAACGATCCTCTAGAGGACAGAGCCGGAATCCGTGGGCAGAATGCACCCGATCGTAAGGGTCATGACGCGCCCTAAGCCGCGTGCGCCTCCGACCAACGATTGAAACAATCCGACTTTACGAATTCACGAATTCGCATATGATTGAGCAACCGCGCATTAGAACGCTTGACCAAACACTTTGAGGAGCGCGCAATGTCGTCCCACAAGACTATCCCAAGTCGACGCAATTTCCTCACGGGCACCGTTGCCGCTGGCGCAGCCTTGGCTGCCGGAACAGCCGCCGCGCGCGCCGCAGATGGCGAGAAAGCCATTCTCGAAATTCCCGATTGGTCGAAGTCCCTCGGTGTTGGGGTCGATTCTGCGCCCTACGGAAAACCGTCGGAGTTCGAGAAGGACGTCGTGCGCCGCCACGTTGCCTGGTTGACGGCGTCCGCCGAAAGCTCGGTGAACTTCACGCCCTTGCATGAACTCGACGGCATCATCACGCCGAACGGTCTCTGCTTTGAACGCCATCATGCCGGTGTGGCGGAAGTCGATCCGGCGCAATATCGCCTGATGATCAACGGGCTGGTCGATAAGCCCATGGTTTTCACGCTCGCCGACTTGATGCGGTTTCCGCGCCAAAACCACGTCTACTTTCTGGAATGCGCGGCGAACTCCGGCATGGAATGGCGCGGGGCCCAGCTCAATGGCTGCCAATTCACCCACGGCATGGTGCATAACGTCATGTACACCGGCGTGCCGCTGAAATACCTCCTCCAGGAAGCCGGCCTGAAAACCAACGCCAAATGGATCATGCCCGAAGGCGGCGATTCATCGGGAATGAACCGGTCCGTCCCGATGTTCAAGGCACTCGACGACTGTTTGATCGCGTTCAAAATGAACGGTGAGGCGCTGCGTCCTGAGCAAGGTTATCCCGTCCGCCTCGTGGTGCCGGGCTGGGAAGGCAACATGTGGGTGAAATGGATCCGGCGGATTGAGGTCGGTGACGAACCCTGGCATGCGCGCGAAGAGACGTCCAAGTACACGGACCTTATGGAAAACGGCAAGGCGCGGCGGTTCACCTGGGAGATGGACGCCAAGTCCGTCATCACGAGCCCATCACCGCAAGCACCGCTAACGCACAAGAAGGGCTTTACCGTTCTCACCGGGCTCGCCTGGTCCGGCCGCGGAACGATCCAGAGAGTCGACGTCTCGCTCGACGGCGGCAAGAACTGGCGGACAGCGCGCCTGGACGGCCCAAGCCTCGATAAGTCCCTGCATCGCTTCTATGTCGAATTTGATTGGGATGGCAGTCCACTTCTGCTGCAATCCCGCGCGATCGACTCCACCGGATATGTGCAGCCGACCAAGGCCGCACTCCGCGAGGCGCGCGGGACGAACTCAATCTATCACAACAATGGCATTCAAACCTGGCACGTCGCCGCCGACGGCAAGGTCGAAAACGTGGAGGTCTCTTGACATGAGAGTGCTCAGTCAGCCTTGCAGACTTTCGATGATCGCGGCCATTGCACTGTTGCTTTCCGCTCCAATCGTCTTGGCCGAAGGCGCCAAAAAGTTCGGCATCGGTCGCGCCGCGACACCGGCCGAGGTGAAGGCCTGGGACATTGACGTGCGCCCTGACGGCCAAGGGCTGCCGAAGGGAAAAGGCACAGCCGAGCAAGGCGAAGAACTCTTCGCGGAACGGTGCGCATCATGCCATGGCGACTTTGCCGAGGGCGTCGACCGTTGGCCGGTTCTCGCAGGCGGCCAGGATTCCCTGACGTCCGACGACCCCGTCAAGACGCTAGGCTCGTACTGGCCGTATCTCTCAACCGCGTACGACTACATCTATCGTGCGATGCCGTTCGGTGATGCGCAGTCTCTTACGCCGGACGAAACCTACGCGATCATCGCGTTCATTTTGAACATGAACAACATCATCGAAGATCCGACCTTCGAGCTGTCGCACGAGAACTTCACGTCCATCCGGCTGCCGAACGAGAAGAACTTTATCAAAGACCCGCGGCCGGACACGCCGCTGGCCTCAACGAAAAAGCCGTGCATGAAAGACTGCAAGTCAGACGTCAAAATCACAATGCGCGCGCGCATTCTCGACGTCACGCCTAAGGACGGCGAAAACCCATCAGCCAGCATCGACTGATAGCGATTGCGCATAAACGCTGAAGCGCGCGGCCCAGCTGCCGCGCGTTCGGATCGCAAACACCCTGATCCATGAAGCCACGACGCATTACGCGCCGACGCTTCCCGGCGCAACTTCGTGGACTTCAACGATGTTGCCATCAGGGTCGTAGAAAAAGATTTGCTGCCAGCCCGTCATCGCCCAATCCCCGAAGTCCGCGTAGGGGATACCTTGCGCCTCCAGGCGCTGCTTGAACTCAGCGATATCATCGGTGCGAAACGCGATGTGCCCGCGCTCAACGGGATTGACCCCTTTGCCCGTGCGGTAGCCGACGTTCAGATCTTTCTCCGCGATATGAACCTGAAGCGCACCATCGGTCATGAACGCGACGGCACCAGGATAGCCCTCGTCGGTCACACGGGCCGCATTCATGTCCGGCTCACTCCCGAGACCGAGAACATCGCGATAGAAGGTTTCCATCTCTCCGACGTTGTTCGTCGATAAATTGATATGGTGAAGTTTCAGCTTCATAGACGACACCTTTTCGGATCCAGCGTATGCGATCCACTGTACATTCGCTCCGACACGGTAGAAACACGGAAATCGGTCGCCCGGGCCCAACCACGATGACGCTATTTTCCAACGGCGGCGAGTTCAGCTTCCAGCTCTGCAATCCGGTCGCGTAGCGGCGCCGTGACGACCTGAACCTCGCTCATGGTCAGGCGTGGCGTGATATGCTGTGGGCAGTTCCAGTCGAAGGCTGCAACCGTAATCAGAAACCCACGCTCGACACGCGCCTGATAGTCCGGCGGAGCCAACGCCTCAAGCGTGGACCGCTCATCGGCATCGATCATGCTCACATGTCCGAGCACCTTCAATCGCGCGCGCAATCGATAGTCCATAAAGAACAGCGAGACCCGATCATCCTTCAAAAGATTGCCGACACTGACATATTGTCGGTTGCCTGAGAAATCAGCAAAACCGATCGTTTTTTCATCAAGCGGGCGCACAAATCCTTTCGGCCCGCCACGATGCTGAACGTAGGGCCAGCCCGTTTCCGTTACCGTCGCCATATAAAAACTGTCGCGCTCGCTGATGAATGCTGCTTCATCCGGCCCTAAGCGATCGTGACTGTCGTCGCCGGACTCCTGTTTCGCATAGCTATTCCGGCTTCCCATTACCTCTTGCACACGCCGAACCGTTTCGGTGAATGCGATCTCTGAGAATTTATGCCCCATGGTTAGACCTCTGCTAATATCGATCGCAGTTTCGAGTTGTGCATAACCGCATCAGCAGTCAAAGACCGGCATGTAAGTTGCACGGGCTTGTGATGCGGCCCGCGCAGGAATCTGTCGCAGCACAGGCGAAACACTCATGACGAAGCTTTTCCAATCAAGACACATTTTGGGCACACAGCCCGCTCACGTGTCGCGGCCTGGACAACTCGTTATCCCGCAGGCTGGAACGACGTGGTAGACGTCCGCGTGTCCTGGAGAGAGCATCATGTTAGCAAAAGTTGCCGTACTGCTGATTTCCTCGACCATCGCAGCGCAATCGGTTCTTGCGATGGAAATTCCCAAAGAAGTCACTCCAGATATTCGACGCGCTTGTGAAAAGGACGTGCGCCGCCTTTGTGTGCGGAAAACATCAACTGTTTCATCTGTGAAAAGCTGCGTAATCAAGAATTTCACCAAACTGAATATGCGGTGCCGGATCAAACTGGCAAGGTTTGGCCTTTAAACTTCTTAAAAACGTGCCATACAAATCAACACTGAGTTTCAGATAACCCTCAAAATCACGCGCAATTCGCGCTTTCCCTGCTCAGCTCTACTCGTCCAGGTGACACGCAAAGGTATGGCCCGGCCCTGCGCCACGCAGGACCGGGGCTTCGCTCCGACAGCGATCGAACGCGAACGGACAGCGCGTATGGAAATGGCAGCCTTCCGGCGGGTTTGCCGGCGACGGGACATCGCCTTCCAGAACAATCCGCTCTTTGTTCGCGCGCGGATCCGGCACCGGAGCCGCAGACATGAGCGCGCGCGTATAGGGATGACGCGGCCGCGCAAACAGCTCGGTCTTCGGCGCCAACTCCACAATGCGCCCCAGATACATCACGGCGACGCGGTCCGCGACGTGCTCGACAACCCCAAGATCGTGACTGATAAAGATGTACGACAATCCGTACTCAGCCTTCAGATCCATCATCAGGTTCAGAACTTGCGCCTGCACGGACACATCCAATGCTGAGACCGGCTCGTCCGCCACGATCACCTTGGGATCGACGGCCAGCGCCCGTGCGATACCCAGCCGCTGGCGCTGTCCGCCGGAGAACTCAAACGGATACTTCCGCATGGCGTCGCGCGGCAGACCGACACGCCCGAAAATCTCGGCAACGATTTCCGTTCGTTCCGCACGGGTACGGCCACCGAAGTTCTCAAGCGGTTCGGCGACAATCTGCCCGGCCCGCATCCGCGGATTGAGCGAGGCATACGGATCCTGAAAGACCATCTGCATACGACGGCGCAGGGGCTGAAGCGCTTTGCGATCGAGAGCGGAAATGTCGGCACCTTCCAGCCGGATCTTGCCGGACGTCGGCTCGATGAGGCGGAGAATCAGGCGACCAACCGTCGATTTACCGCAGCCGGATTCGCCGACAATACATAGTGTTTCACCGGGTGCCACCTGGAACGAGACACCGTCAACCGCGCGAACACGCCCGACCTCGGCAGCCAACAAACCGCGCAGTATCGGAAAGTGCTTTTTCAGGTCCTCGACTTCAACAACGGGCTTAAGCGTATCGGCGGCCATGGGTGCGTGCATCATGCGGCCATGACCTCCGCGGACTTGAAACAGGCAGCCGTGTGAACGTCGCCGGTTGTTGCCGCGACCGCTTCCAACTGCGGGGCTTCGCTCCGGCATCGCTCGTCGGCAAATGGGCAGCGCGGCGCGAAGGCGCATCCAACGATTGGTTCACGCAGCGACGGCACCATGCCCGGAATCTCCTGCAATCGGGATCCGGCTTTCCCGCGGGCAACGGAGCCAAGCAAGCCGCGCGTATAGGGGTGGGCCGGTCGATCGAACAGATCGAAGACACTGGCCTCTTCAACCTTGCGGCCGGCATACATCACGATTACGCGCTGGCAGGTCTCTGCCACAACACCAAGGTCGTGCGTAATCAAAATGACGGAGGCATGGGTCTGTTCTTTCAACTCCAACATGAGCTCCAAGACCTGTGCCTGGATCGTCACGTCAAGCGCCGTTGTCGGCTCGTCGGCAATCAAAAGCTTCGGGTCGCAAGCCAGCGCCATCGCGATCATGACCCGCTGACGCATGCCGCCGGAAAACTGGTGCGGATAATCACTGAGACGCCGCGCGGCATCCGGAATTTTGACGAGTTCCAACACCTCCCGCGCGCGCGCCCACGCCTCCTTGCGCGACACCCGGCGATGGATCTGCACCGCTTCAGCGATCTGGCCGCCAACCGTTAGGACCGGGTTGAGGCTCGTCATCGGCTCCTGAAAGATCATCGCAATCCGGTTGCCCCGGATGTCGCGCATCTCGGACTCCGGCAGATTCAGAAGGTCATGCCCGTCGAACACGATATGGCCGCCGACCGTGCGACCAATCCGGGATGGAATAAGCCGGAGGATCGAAAGGGCCGTGACGCTCTTTCCGCAGCCGGACTCGCCGACGACGCCCAGCGTCTCGCCCTGACGGACATGAAAAGACACACCGTCCACGGCCCGTGTGACGCCGTCCTCGTTGAAGAAGTACGTCTTGAGGTCATCAACAGTCAAAAGCGGTGAAGACGTCTCGTGCATCGGGTCGCCTCCTACATCCGTCGTGCGATACGCGGATCGAGGCGATCTCGCAAACCATCGCCCACCAGGTTCACCGCCAGTACGACCAGCGCAAGCGCTATGCCGGGACAGAAGATGCACCACGGTGCGCGGCCAAGGTAGATGCGGTCCGCTGCGATCATGTTCCCCCACGTCGGAATCTCAGGCGGCGTCCCGGCACCAAGAAAAGACAGCGCAGCTTCAACCAAAATCGCTGACGCACAAATATAGGTCGCTTGCACGATTAAAGGCGGAATCGTTGGTGGCAAGATGTGGCGGACCAGGATCTTCCACATCGGCGCGCCACCCGCAATCGCAGCTTCCACATAGGGCTGCTCACGTGTCGCGAGGACAACCGACCGCACCAGTCGCACCACCCTCGGGATTTCCGGAATCACAATGGCAATGATGACGATCCCGACGCTCGCCCCAAACAACGACACCATCGCGATCGCCAGCAGGATTGAGGGAATGGCCATCAAACCGTCAAGTAGTCGCATAACGGCGGCTTCGATCCAGCGAACGACGCCGGCCAACAGCCCAATGACAAGACCGATCGCCACCGACAACAGCGCGACGGAAATGCCGACGACCAATGAAATCCGAGCACCCCAGAGCGTCCGCGCAAAGACATCGCGACCAAGTTGATCGGTTCCAAACCAGAACTGTTCCGACGGCGGCTTGAGCCGATCGATCGGCTTCATGGTCAATGGATCGCCAGCCACAAATGGGGCTGCCAAAGCCACAAGAACCATGCCGATCAAAATCACAAGGCCGACAACCAGTGTCGGGTTGCGCCGCACGAAACGCCAAAACCCCGGCGGCACGGAAGATGTTGCAGTCTGAACCGGTGTCGCTGTGGTATCGGCCATCAGGTGCGGATCCTCGGGTCAAGCAACGTGTAGGTCAGATCCACAATCAGGTTCACAATGACATAGACGCCGGAAAACAGCAGCATCACGCCTTGGATGATCGGATAGTCCCGATACTGGATCGCGTCGACAACCAGCCGGCCAATGCCGGGGATGTTGAACACCGTCTCGGTGATCACGACGCCGCCGATCAGCAGCGCAACACCAATGCCGATCACTGTCACAATCGGCACGCCGGCATTCTTAAGCGCATGCTTCATCAAGACCGGTCCTGTCGCGACACCCTTGGCATGTGCCGTGCGAATGTAGTCTTCCGCCAACACATCGAGCATGGCCGTTCGCGTGATGCGCGCGATCAGCGCGACGTAGGCCAACCCAAGCGCAATCGACGGCAGCACAAGATGACGAAACCACTCCACCACGCCATCGGCGATCGGTTGGTAGCCTTGCACCGGTAGCCACCGAAGCTGGATCGCAAAGACATAGATCAAGATGTATCCGACCACGAAAACCGGTACCGAGAAACTCGCGACCGACAGCGCCATAACGGTCCGGTCGAGCCACGTCCCGACCTTCCAGGCTGCGAGAACACCTGCGGTCACGGCGAGAACGACGGCCAGGACAATCGTCGTCACAGCCAGCGAGAGCGTCGGCTCAAGACGTTGGGCAATGAGCTTCGAAACCGGTTCGTTTGAAAAGATCGATATGCCCAAATCGCCGACCAGCACGCGACCGGCCCACCGGAAGAACTGAACGATCAACGGATCATCGAGCCCTAATCGCTGACGCACTGCCGTGATTTGATCTGGCGAAGCGTTATCGCCAACAACGATGGCGACCGGATCACCCGGCGCAAGGCGTAGGAGAAGAAAGACAATGACGGCAACGATCGCCATGACCAAAACAGTCGATGCCAGGCGGCGGACGATGAAGGCGATCATTGCGGTCGCAAATCCTGTATCCGATTAATCATGGGACGACGTCGATTGCCGCCGTAA
The DNA here is from genome assembly GCA_039039985.1 of Pseudomonadota bacterium. Taxonomy (GTDB): domain Bacteria; phylum Pseudomonadota; class Alphaproteobacteria; order Rhizobiales; family Hyphomicrobiaceae; genus JBCBWG01. The sequence goes on from JBCCOV010000021.1 coordinate 9,266, forward strand.
CATCGAAGGTCACGGCGGCAACCAAGACGACACTAGGTTTTCTTGACGTTCCAGAACGCAACATGCGCCGGGATCGGCAAGAAGCCCTGAATGTTCGACCGATAGGACACCGGCGGCGCCCACTGTCCGAGAACGGCCATCGGCACGAAGTTCCAGGCGTTGTCCTGCATCTTGCGGGCTATGGCCTGGCGTTCCTCAAGCGTTGGTGCCGCGGCCCATTCGTCTTTCAGCTTCTCGTGGAGTTCATCCTTCGGCCAACCGAACCAACCCTTGTCACCGTTCGCCGTGTGCGCCAGGAAGCTAACGGGGTTGTTAAAGCCTTCACCGGAGCCCCAGGTGATGAAGATGTTCCAGCCGCCCTCGTTCGGCGCCTTCTTCACGGCCCGGCGTGTCACAACACCACCCCAGTCCGAAGCTTCAAGTTTCACCTTGACGCCAGCTTGCTGCAGCCATTGCGCAATCAGCAATGCCGCGTTGTTCATGAAGCCGATGTTGGTGGCCTGCAGAACAGTGACGGGGCGGCCGTCATATCCGGCTTTTTTGAATAGCTCCTTGGCCTTCTCGATGTTCTGGCCACCTTTGAACCAGTCGGTGTTGACGTCGCTTTGCATATTGCCAGAGCAGCCAAACAGCGAGCCGCAACCCTTGAAGTACGTCGGATTACCGAACGCCGCCTGAAGGATATCCTCCTGCTTGATCAGATGGAGCATCGCCTGGCGTGCGTAGACGTTGTCAAATGGCGGGTGCAGCCAGTTCACGCGGCACATGCCGACATTGCCGCCTTTGTTGAGCACCTCAAGCTTGATGTTCTTGTCGCCTTCCAACTGATCAAGAAGGTCAAGCGGCGGAGTCTCGTAGAAGTCGATCTCACCGGCCTTCAAAGCCGCAAGGGCGGTTTGCTGGTCGGCGAGGTTCTCGATGATCACACGCTCCAGGTGCGCAACCTTTCCGCCCGAGAAACCGGATGCGGCCTCGGACCGGGCCTTGTAATCGGGATTGCGATCATAAACATAGCGCTGCCCGGCGCGCGTGTCGGTCTCGTTGAATTTAAACGGGCCCGAGCCGATCTTGTTCGTCACCTGCTGGTTGGGGTCCGTCTCAGCGTCTTTCTTGCGCATCATGACGGGGAGATTGGTTTCCATCTTGCCGAGGGCATCAATCACCAGGCCGTATGGCTCGCTCAAGACGATTTCAAATGTCTTGTCGTCCTTAATCGGCGTATCAGCGACGCGCCGGAACATGTGCTGGGCAGCGGCATCGCGCGCGGCCCACCGGCGGATGGAGGCGACGCAATCGGCCGACGTTACGTCTTGACCGTCGTGGAATTTCAACCCGTCGCGCAATTGGAAAGTATACGTCTTTTTGTCATCCGAGACGCCGTACTTCTCGACCATCTGCGGATGCGGCACGCCTTTTTCGTCCTTGCCGAACAGCGTGTCATAGATGAGTAACCCGTGGTTGCCGGTCATGTTGGCCGTTGTCCAGATCGGGTCGAAGACCTTAAGGTCGCCGTGCAACACCGCCTTGACGGTATCTTTCTTCGTTGCCTGCGCACGCGCCGTAATCACACCAGGCGCTGCGGTAAAAGCTGCGGTCGCAGCGGTTCCCTTCAAAAATTTTCGTCGGTCAGTCGCCATAGCTTGCTTCCTCCTGCTGGTAGTCATTGCGATCAAAGAAAACGCTGAGAGAATGAGCTGTTTCGATTGGCTAGAGTTCAGAAGTTTTGCGGCCAAAGTGGCAAGTCGAAAGAGTGTGCAAAAACTGATGGTTAGATAAGCAGACGCCCCTCCACGTTGTCGTCAAGCGGCCAGAATGGGCGGGTCACCTTGGTATAGGCGTGCCGGTTCGGATCTGTCGGGCAGCAGCCGCCGGTCTCAGCTCTCAGAATCAATGAGGCACCCGGACCAAAGGCGCCTGCAAAATGCTGCGCCGATTTCAGTACCAGGACCCGGTAGGCCGCAGGATCAAGCCCGAGATGCGTAAACAGCTCCGTTCCAAGCGCCTGTGTTCGGCTGGAAATCAAGATCACGTCCGGGCCATTCTCCAACCGAATGGCTGCGGCGTCTCCCAGCGGAACTTGAGCTGCACCGAAGTGCTGCCACGTATCAACAGCCAGGCCGATCACTTCAACGGTGTGGTCAACCGGTGGTTCCGATTCCGGCGCAGTCTTGCCACCGAAGCGCAGCGGCAGACGCGCACCGAGGCCGGCGCCGTGACAAAACGAAACGGCGACCGGATCCCAGACCGGGGCAACGGCAACATTCTGTGCGCCGCGTTGCAACAGGGCGTGGATGATGCGCGTATCGTCAGACGCGGCACCGCCACCGGCATTATCTGCCGGCTCTGCGAGAATGGCCGTCCCGCCGCCGTGCGCGAGCACCTCGTTGAGCCCGTCCTCCATGGACAATGCACGGGGCGACCATGCCCCACGCCGCTCCCACAATTCTCGACCGAGATCAGCCGCGAGGCGATCGCCCGCGCTCTTGCGATCATCCGTAATCACCAGAACGCGGGAGCCCATGTCGGCAACATCCGCATGCATGAAGCCGTGCCCAATCGAAATCGAAAGCACGCCGTCCTGGCCTTCGAGCGCTTTAATCCGATCAACAAAGGAGCGCATGGGTTCGGTTGTCGTCGGATAAAAGTCCCACATGCGTGGATCATAAAGGGATGCAACCGGTTTAATCTCACCTCGGATCGTGCGGAGAACCAAACTTAAAAGTTCCTCACCCCGATCCAGAAAATCGATGTGCGGGTATTCCTTAAACAGGATGGAGATATTCGCGAGTTGCACGCGCTTCTCGGTAAGGTGGCAATGAGGATCGTATTCACAACCAATGGTACACTCTTTGCCAACGATGTTGCGAATGCGCTCAAGCATATCGCCTTCCGCATCGTCGTATCCGTCCGCAACAAGTGCACCGTGAAAACCCATGAGCACGCCATCGACCGGCATGGCCGCCTTGAGCTGTTCGAGAATCTCGTCACGCATGGATTCGAAGCTCTCGCGATCAATCGTGCTGGAGGGCTCCGCCCAAAACGATGATCCCTCAATCAACGTAAAGCCCTCTTGCGCCGCGCGCCGACGTGCAATCAGGAGCGGCGCCGTGCAGAGTTTTGGCAGGTCCGGATGTTCGCCTGCAGGCGCATAGAATGCCGCTTCGAAACTCGCGCGCGATGTGGGAATCGGCGAGAACGTATTCGTCTCAGTCGCAAGCGAAGCGGCAAACAAACGCATTGGCATAACCTACAGTGGCACACGAGCGAGCGTAGGGAGCCCAATCGACGCGCGCAAGCCTTCGACATGAAATGAGTGCCCTTGCTGGCACCGTGTGAGTTTGCCGAGCCCGTCGAAATGTCTATCGTGAGCTGCAGTCAGAAGCGGCGTGACCGGAGCCGGATATGAGCATCGAGACTCTCAAAACCCAAATCGCGCGCGATTTCGGAACACCTGCTGTTGTCGTGGATCTCGACATCGTGGATCGCAATATCGCAAGAGGACAAGCGACCTGCACGGCGGCCGGCGTCGCGCATCGCCCCCACATCAAGACCCACAAGATTCCGGCACTTGCGAAAGCGCAGATCGCAGCCGGCGCCAGCGGCATCACGTGCCAGAAGCTCGGCGAAGCCGAAGTGATGACGGATGCGGGCGTTCAAAACATTCTTGTCAGTTATAACCTCATTGGCGCAGCCCGGTCCGGGCGTCTCGCCGCACTTCTGCAGCGCACACCGATTACGCTCGCTGCGGACAATCCGGTCACGCTTGAGGTTTACGCACAAGCTGGTGAAGCGGCCGGCCGCGCGGTCGATGTTGTGATCGAGTGTGATACGGGGCGGAAACGGGCCGGCGTCGAAACACCACGCGAGGCCGTGCAACTCGCCGAACAGGTCAAGGCCGATCCGAACCTTAGTTTCAAGGGCCTTCTGTTCTATCCCACCGAAACGTCGTGGCCGGAAACGCAAGCATTTCTGAATGAAGCCAGCGCCGGCCTTGCAGATCTCGGCCTTGATGCAGAGATCATTTCGACGGGCGGGACGCCAAACCTCGCGAACGTTGGAAAACTCGACGGCGCGACCGAACACCGGGCCGGAACGTACATTTTCAATGACCGCATGATGATGACCTGCGGCGCGGCAACGCTGGACGACTGCGCGTTGACGGTTGTCTCCACCGTTGTCAGCCGCGCGGGCCCGGAACGCGGCATCTTGGACGCCGGATCGAAAACACTTACATCAGATACCGGCGGTCTCGACGGCCACGGACTGATCTCGGAGCACCCCGAAGCGCGCATTGCCGGCTTTGCGGAAGAGCACGGCTTCCTGGATCTTGCAGCCTGTAACGCGCGCCCCGCTGTTGGTGACATTGTCCGTGTCATACCGAACCACGTTTGCGTCGTCGTCAACATGGTCGACCGCCTGATCGCGGTTCGTGGCAATCAGGTCGTCGAGGTGTTTAACGTCGCCGCACGCGGCAAGCTCGTCTGACGCAAACACCTATCGAGCGGGTTCGCGCGCGAGTGCCGCTCCGCACGTCGTCAAGTCTCCGGGCCGTAGCCGAATGGTTGCGGTGACTGCGGATCCGTCTCGATCCAGATGCTCTTGGATTGGGTATATTCCGCCAGGACATCGCGCCCTGAGGACCGTCCGAAACCAGATCCGCGCATGCCGCCGAACGGTGACATCACAGAGAGCGCGCGATATCCATTCACCCAAACGGTACCGGCCCGCAGTTGCTGCGCAACGCGCAACCCGCGTGCCTGATCGCTTGTCCAAACCGCTCCGGCCAGGTCAAACGCGCTATCGTTGGCAATCGCAATGGCCTCCTCTTCGCTATCGAACGGAACAACCGCCAGGACGGGACCGAACACTTCTTCACGCGCAATCGTCATGTCATTGGTCACGTCGGCGAGGACAGTCGGCGCAAAATAGAAGCCGTTCGTTCCCGCAAGACTGTCTGGACGGCCCCCGCCTGTTACGGCGCGCGCACCGTACGTTCCGCCTTCTGCAACCATGCGGTTGATGTGATCGAACTGCGCCCGGTTGTTGATCGGACCAACCTCGGTTTCCGCATCCAGCGGGGTGCCGACCCGCAGCTTTTGTGCGCCGTGCGCAACCCATGCAGTCAATTGATCATAGGCGCTCCGCTCGACAAGCAGGCGCGCGCCTGCGGTGCAGCTCTGGCCGGCTGCCGCGAAAATGCCGGCCTGTGCCGCCTTGGCAGCACGCGCCAAATCCGCATCGGCGAAAACGATGTTGGCGGATTTCCCACCCAATTCCAGGAGTGCCGGCCGACCGGCACCAGCGGCAAGCGCTGCAACTTTTCGCCCCGTCGGGACCGACCCAATGAAGACAACCTTGCCAACCCGCTCATCGGTCACGAGCCTTTGCCCGGCCGATGGTCCGAGTCCGGCGACGACGTTCACGGCCCCTTCCGGCACGCCGGCCTCCTGCAGCAGTTGCGCGAGCGCAATCGACGATGCCGGCGTAAGCTCAGACGGCTTCAGAACCACAGCATTCCCGGTCGCCAACGCCGGCGCCAACTGCCAGCCTGCCGTAAAAATCGGTGCATTCCACGGAGTCAGCTGGACGATCGTCCCAAGCGGCTCGCGCAGTACGACGTTCATGTGCGTTGTCGGGACCGGCACCACGTCGCCGTTCAGCTTGTCCGCATATCCTGCGTAGAACGAAAACATATCCGCGACACGTCCGACCTCGGCTCGCGCGTCGCGGATCGGCTTTGCTGCTGTCAGAGCCTCAAGCTGAGCAAGGTCTTCGGCGCGTTCGCGGATACGCTCGCTGGCCCGAAACAGCACCAGCCCGCGATCACTGGGTGTCAGCGCGCGCCAAGCGCGCCCACCCGCATCCGCTGCCTCCAACGCGGCTGATGCCGCCGCCGCACCGCCATCGGGATAGGAAAACGCCGTTTGCCCCGTCGTCGGATCATCGACCGCAACCATATCCCCGTTGCCAGCGAACGGCGCACCGCCGATCCAACTCTTCAGAACATCGTCGCCGAACCACGTCGTGAATGCGTCTGCATATTGTGTCGCCATTAGTCGTCCACCCGGTGCTTTGCCATACGGTTGAAATCCTCCGCGCCGCCGATCTCATCGGTTGCGCGCTGCCAGCGCCCCGCGACTTCGCGTGCCACCGGGCCGGCACCGTCGAGGTGAGCGGCCAGCCCGACGTCCTTGGTCATCAACGCCATCGAAAAGGCGGAGTCGAACGTATCGGATAACACCCACCGCGGCAGGTTGACCTCGGTCACGGCACTCCGGCCGGACCCTGCGTTCAGCGCATTGACCAGCTCATCCGTCGCAACGCCACCCTCGTCCGCAAGGCGTAATGCCTCACCGGCAAGGATGAGATGACCAGCGCACATCATATTGTTGATCAACTTGACAACGTTTCCCGCGCCCGGCCCGCCGCATACGACCACGGATCGCGCCAACGCGTCCAAGACGATGTGAACACGCTGAATGTCCTCCGGCCGCCCGCCGGCCATCACCAACAAGGTACCCATCTCGGCGCCGGCCGCACCACCGGATACGGGTGCGTCGACATAACCAATGCCATGTTGCGCAGCGCGATCTTGCAGCCCACGCGTTGTCGCAGGCGCAACCGTTGACGTGTCGATGATCGTCGCCCCGCGCGACAGCCTATCGAACAGCTGGCCGGCCACATCGCTGACAACAGCATCGTTCGGCAGCGACAACACAACGGCGTCCCGGTCCGCAAGGCCATCGATGGACGCAGCGCACGGATCAAAGCGCGCACGTCTCGGTGCGGACACATCAAACCCAATGACGTCGAACGATGACGCAGCTAACGTCTTTGCCATCGGCAGCCCCATGGCACCAAGGCCGACAACTCCAATCTTCTCCACGACCCACCTCCGAGAATTGGCTTCCTCAAGCTAGCGAGGGACTGGCCCGCAGCAATAGCAATTGTTGAATGGCAGCATCGCGCGATAGCATGTCTGGAAACAGCGCCGAGGGAGTAGCCATTGGACTTTGATCTCATTTTGAAGGGTGGACGGGTCATCGACCCATCGCAAGACATCGATGGAGTTGCCGATGTCGCATTCGCGGACGGCAAGGTCGCCCAGGTCGGCCCGAGCCTACCCGTCGGCACGGCGGAAGTTCGCGACGTGTCCGGGCACATCGTAACGCCGGGATTGATTGATCTGCACACCCATGTGTATTGGGGCGGCACATCCCTGGGCATCGACGCTGAAGAGTTCTGTCGCTTAAGCGGCGTGACAACCGCCGTCGACACTGGCAGCGCCGGCCCAGGCAACTTCCTCGGCTTTCGCAAGCACGTTATCGATCAAAGCGAAGTGCGGATCCTGGCCTACCTGCACGTATCGTTTGCCGGGATCTTTGCATTCTCAAATACTGTCATGATTGGCGAGAGTACCGAGATCCGCATGCTCGCGCCGGCGGAATGTGCAGAGGTCGCCGAACAGCATCGCGATGTACTCGTCGGCATCAAGGTGCGCGTGGGGCGCCACGCCTCCGGCTCGGAAGGCTGGAGCGCGCTGAACATGGCGCTTGAGGTGGCGGACCACGTCGGCATGCCGTTAATGGCGCACATCGACCATCCGCCGCCGTCGTACGAAGATGTCGTTTCAGCGCTCCGGCCAGGCGATGTCCTGACACATGCCTTCCGCCCGTTCCCGAACACGCCATGCAATGCACAAGGCGCCGTTAAGCCCGTCGTGCAGGAGGCTCGCAAGCGCGGCGTGATTTTCGACATCGGGCACGGCAAGGGATCGTTTGCCTTCAAGACGGCACGTGCGATGCTGGCCAACGGCTTTGAGCCGGACACCATCTCGTCGGATGTTCACGCCCTTTGCATCGACGGCCCCGCCTACGATCAGGTCACCACCATGTCGAAGTTCCTGTGCCTGGGCATGCCTCTAAGTAATGTCGTCGCGGCATCAACGGTCAACGCGGCGCATGCATTGAAACGACCTGAGCTGGGTTCGCTCAAGCCCGGCAGCGCCGGCGACGCGACAGTCTTGTCCATTCAAGACGGCAAGTTCGACTATGTCGATGTGGTCGGGGAACACCTCGAGGGCGATCAGAAAATCCAGTCGGACGGTGTCGTGATTGCCGGCAAATGGTGGCACCCCACGCGCGGCGAAAAGTTCGCACCAGTCAAAACAAGCTGAGGAATAGTGCTCATGACGCCGGAAGAAAAACTGCAGTCACTCGGCCTGACCCTTCCCAGCGTTCCAACGCCCGCTGGAAATTACGTGCCCTTCAAGCGCGACGGCGCCACCATCTATCTCGCGGGACAGGGACCAAAGCAGCCCGACGGCTCCTACCCGGTTGGCAAGGTCGGTCATGATGTGTCGTGGGAAGAGGCTTACGAACACGCACGGCTGACAGGCCTCGGTTTGCTGGCAGCCGCACGCGCGGCAACCGGTGATCTCGGTAAAGTCGAGATCCTGAAAGTGTTTGGCATGGTGAACGGCGCTCCCGACTTCGCCGACCATCCCAAGGTGATCAATGGGTGCTCAGACCTGTTTGTTGAGATCCTGGGCGATCGCGGTCGTCATGCGCGGTCCGCCATTGGCATGGGCTCGCTCCCCAACGGCATGACCGTTGAAATCGAGGCGATCATTCGAGAAGTCTGAACGCGACGGCACCCACCCGGCACGTACGGCAACACGCGCAACCATTGCCACCATCGGGTGGGCGCACCATTCACAGCAACAGGCATAACAAGCCGGACGACAGGCGGAGGAACGCATGGCAAGCATGGTCATCACAGGCGCAGCCGGTGGCATCGGTCGGGCGCTAATCGACCGCCTTGCGCAGCAACAGATCTCACTGCTGCTGGTCGATCGAGACCAGGGTGCGTTGGATACGCTGGTCAACGCGATCCCATCACCGCGCGCAGATATCGCAACCCGTGTCAGCCAACTCGACACGCCTGAGGCCTGTCATGACGTTATCAAGGCCGCCGGCCCGAAACTCGACGGGCTGGTGCATCTTGCTGGCGTGTTTGAAACGGACCCGGACGGACCGGAAGACATGTCTGTCTGGGAACGCGCGATCACCAACAATCTCACAAACGCATACATGCTGGCCGGCTACGCTGCCGAGACGATGCGTGCAAACAACACCGGCGGACCCAAGACAGCACGCATGGTGTTTATCTCATCCCTCGCCTTCAATCGCGGAAGTTGGGAGCATGTGCCATATGCGTGCGCCAAAGGCGGTCTGGTCGGCCTTGTCCGGGCATTATCGCGCCGATATGCGCCGGGCGTTCTGGTCAACGGCCTCGCACCGGGTATCATCGATACACCCATGCCCGCGCGGATTATCGCCAGCCGCGGCCAACGCCTGCTTGATGAAATCCCTCTGAAACGCGTTGGCCGGCCGGAGGAAGTTGCCGGCGTGATCGCGTTCTTGTTGGGCGATGACGCGAGCTATATCACCGGTCAGATCATCAACATCGACGGCGGCATCATCAACGGTTGACCACGTCGCCGCTCAGACCAGATCCCAACACAAACGCCATCTGATCGGTTGCGCGTCTGCATGCGATATCGGCGAGCGAGTGCCATCGGCCAGCGCGACCGTCAGTTTACCGTGCGGCGCGCAACGCCGCCGCCATCGCGCAGACTGGGGCCCGGATACAGGATCACCTCTTCGCCTTCGGGAATGCCATCCAAGACCTCGGCCTGGACGCCGTTGTTGCGTCCGATCTTCAGAAGCCTCAGGCGCGCGACACCACCCACATTCGCCAGAACCGCCCACTGGCCATCATGACGAAACAACGCGCTGGACGGCACCGTCAACGCGGACTTGGCCTCCCAGATGACAATCTGGGTCTCCACCCGATAGCCGTGACCGAGATTGCGCCTTCGCGACGGTTGATCTGTGAATTTGATGATGGCTTTCACGCGTTGCTCCTCGACACCGAGTGCAGACGTCTTGGTGAAGCCCCAGGGTTCGACACGCTCAACCACGCCGTTCAGCTCATCCGACCCACCCCACTTGCGGATGATCACGCGATCGCCGGCCGTGACCTGCACCGCGTCTGTCGACAGCAACTCGGCAACGACTTCAAGATCGTTTGAAATGTCTCCGATCTCCAAAATCGCCGCGCCGGCTGCGACGGTGGTCTCGCTCTCCTGGATCACGCGCAGAATACGACCGGAGATCGGGGCCGTCAGCGGAATGGTGGTATCGGCTTCGGTCATGCCAAGGTTAGACGGCTGTCCGGCCTGCGGCGGCGGTGCGACGCTGACAAACGATATCAACTGAGCCCGCGCATTTGCCAGATCCGCCTCTTTCATCGCGATCGTTGCCTTGGCCACATCAAGGGTCGCCGTTGCAGCCCGCCAGGCGCGCTCCGCGATATCGAGTGCGGCCTTGGCGCTGATGCCCCGGTCACTGAGTTTGCGCTTTCGCTCCAAATCAACTTCAGCGAAGTCTTTCTCGGCGATTGCCTTCTCGAGATCGGCACGTGCCACGCGCAGCGCCGCTTCAGCCGAGGTCACGGCGGCACGCGCCTGTTGACGTGTGCGGATGTCAAGCGCAGGCGGATTGAGTGGCAACATGCGTGCAATAACCGAGCGACCGCTCTTGACGCGATCGCCGGCCAGCACTTCGACGCGGAGAAGACGCCCACCAATCGGCGCGGACACCACGTAGGCGTCATGCACCCGCGTCCGCGCTTCTTCATCGATCGTCACCAACATCGACTCACGTTTGACCGTGCCGATATCGACAATCGTCGGCCGTGGCCAGAACGCGAAGACCAGCCCCCCGGCCAACATCACCGCAACCGCGAGCATCATCCAAGTTCGTGTTTGCCTGCGTGCCACGTCCGCCTACTCCCGTGTCTTCAGCGCGGAAACTAAGTCCATGCGGTCGACATCGCGCTTGACCAGCCATCCCGATACAGCCGCCGCCAGCAAAACGGCCAGTGCGGCAGTACCATGGGCTTCCGGCGTGAAAAGCGCCGGAATTTGATACAGATCGGTTGAAAACCCCTCGGCCAGACCTTGCGAAAGGTAATAGCCGCCGACCGACCCGAGAGGGAGCGCCAGCAACGTCACGATCGCGAGTTCGCCGAGCAGAACGAACGCAGCCTCACCTTTGGTGAACCCAAGTACACGCAAACTGGCGAGATCACGCTCGCGTTCGGCAAAGGCAATGCGCGCGCTGTTATAGACAATGCCAAACGTAATAATCGCCGCGATGGCCGCCATAATAAATCGCACCGCACCGGCGCCGGAGTCCAACATCCGTTTGAGAGCATCGCGCGTCTCTGCGCGCACGCTCACGCCTGCTACAATCGGAATGTCTTTGATCGTTCGATAAATCGTCGCACTTTCAGCCGTATCGATACGCAGGTAGGCACCGGAGACCCGGTTGGGCTCTTTCAATGCGGTGTTCAATGCATTGATCTCGAAGTAAGCAGGCGCGCCGAACAACGTCTCGGCAACACCGACAACCGGGATTTGCAACACCGGGCGGCGCCCTTCCCGGACCTCGATCGTCAGCGTCTGACCCGGCGTCACATTGAGAGTCTTCGCGAGTGCTTTTGACAAGATCAGCCCATCTCTACGAACGTAGATCGCCTCCATATCGCTGTCGACGGCGCGGTTCAGCCGCGGCGTTGAGACCAAACCATTAATCGCGCCACGATAGGTGTAACGCCCGTTACGCAGGATCACGGAAACGCTTCGATAGGGCTCGACATCAATGACGCCCGGCATCCGCCGCAACGCAAAGATGGATGCGTCACCAAGGGGTTCGACAAAACTGACGGCGACATCGCCGCGGTCGATCATCCGGTAGTTCAGGTCCAGCATGCGATCGAAGGACGCGATGATGCTGAGCTGAGCGACGGTCAAGGCCACGCTGGCCGCAATACCGGCAACGGCCGTAAACGCGCGAACCGGCTGGCGAATAAGGCGCCGCAACACCATGCGGCTGGGTTGATCAAGCACGGATTTGAGAACAGGCCCGAAGCGAAACGCCTTGCTGAAATCGGCCGGCACCGGAGGACGCATCGCCACCGCCGGCGTGAGGTCGAACACCTGGCGCAGAACAACAAGACCGCCGGCCGATGCCGCCAGCACACTTGAGACGAAGCCGATGACGAACCCGCGTGGTTCGACCTGGAAGACCAGAAACGGGAACTTGAAGTAGCCCTGATAGACAACGGCCATGCTCCGCCCGGATAGCACGCCGAACAGACAGCCGAGCATCGCGCCGAGCACCGCAATCGTCAGAATGAACTTGAAGTAGTGTGTCGCGACTTCAAAACTGCTGTAGCCGAACGCCTTCAGCAAACCGATTTGCTCCCGCTCAGCCTGGATCATCCGTGAGATCACGATGTAGAGCAGGAAGGCCGCAACGGCGAGAAAGATCGGCGGCACAATCGAACTCGACGTCCGCAGCCCAGCTATCTCGTCAACAACAAACCGGTTCGATGGATGGTCCTTCAAGCCATAGGCGCCCGTACCGCCATAGGGTTCGAGAATGCGGTCGAGCTGATCGAGAATCGCGGGTTCCCGTGCACCGCGCGACAAGGATACGAGCACTTCGTTAAACGCACCTTTGAGATCATAAGCCGCCGCAAGCGCGTCCTCATTCATCCAGATCACGGCGAAACGGGCGTCATTGGGAGCGATCTCACCTGGCGCAACGGCGTATAGAAACTCCGGCGCCTCAGCGAGGCCGACGACCGTAAACGTTCGACGCGCCCCGTTCATCGTCGCTGTCAGTCTCGCCCCTGGCGAGATACCGTTTGCCTTCGCAAACCCCCTCAAAAGAAGGATCTCATCGTCTCGGGTCGGATCGAGACGCCGTCCGTCGGCGAGGTAGACATCGTTCAATCGCGGCGTCCCGGACTCAGGCAGCGAAAGAGCCTTTGCACGGATGGGGACAGTCACCGCAGGCAGATCGATCAACGCGCCGCCGTTGATGCGCCCCTCGACCGATGCAACACTCGGGATTCGCGTGATATCCTTCAAGAGGTGATTGGGCGCCCGTTTGGTCGGCGCGAAAATGTCCGCCAAGCGATAACGCTCGTAATAGGCGCGCTTCGTCTCCTCGAGCGAATTGATCAAGCCGCCCATCATCACGAGCATCAACACGCCCAGCGCAATCACCATGATGATCGCGACCGCCTGACCTTTGATCCGCCAGAGATCGCGTAGCAGCTTTTTGTCGAGCGGGTTCATCGCGGTTGGCCCTGTGCAATCACCACTCGATGTCTTCAGCGGACATCTTCGACGGATTGATCACGACGTCACGGATCCGCCCATCGGCAAAGTTTATGACACGGTCTGCCATCGCCGCCGTCGCGGCTGCGTGCGTCACAATCATGACGGTCGCGCCGAGGTTCCGGTTGATGTCCTGCAGAACACGCAACACCGACCGCCCCGTCGTACTATCGAGCGCACCTGTCGGTTCATCGCAGAACAACACCGTCGGCTGCTTGGCCACCGCGCGCGCAATCGCGACCCGCTGCTGTTCTCCACCGGAGAGTTGCGCTGGAAAGTGATCGGTCCGCTCCTTGAGGCCGACAAGCGATAACGCCTCAACCGGGTCGAGCGGATTTTCAGAGATTTCGGTAACAAGCTCCACATTCTCGAACGCCGTCAGGCTCGGCATCAGGTTATAGAGCTGGAAGACAAACCCAACATGTTGACGACGATACAGCGTCAACTGGCGGTCGCTCATATCGGTGAGGTCTTCGTCGAAAAAGTGAGCGGTGCCGTCCGTTGCGCGATCCAGGCCGCCGAGGATGTTGAGCAACGTGGATTTTCCGCTGCCCGACGCGCCAAGCAGGACAACCAGCTCGCCGGCCGGGATATCCAAATCGACACCACGCAACGCGTGTACCGCGGCCTCTCCCGAGCCGTACACTTTCTTGATTGCTTGCGTGCGAAAGGCGAATGCAGACGTCACGGTACCCAGCCATGCCGATGCAGTGTCATGCGCCCTCCCTAGCATAGGCTGATGCTGTCAGCACATTGCCAGCACAGCAGAAACGCACACCAGACACTCGAAACACGCGCGGCTGAGTGCCCATACGAATATGGCAACGGAAAGATTCGTCGTTTGAGAGGTCGTCGATGTCACACGAGCCTGTGCCGGCCAGTTATCGCAGAGCGTTCAGACACAATCACCTTGTGAGACTGATATCCAATACCGGCGCAGGCTCCCGCGTTCAATCGGTTTTGTTGTGCGCCCACACCACATACGATAAGCATAACTGATGATCGATATTTCACTGAAGCAACTGCGTTATTTTGATGCTGTTGCGCGCTTGGGCCATTTTGCGCGGGCCGCAGATGATTGTTGTATCAGCCAGCCTGCCCTCTCGATGCAGATCCAGAATCTGGAACAGACGCTCGGTTTGCAGCTCATCGAGCGCCGCCGCGATGGCGCAAAACTGACGGACGCGGGCCGAGACGTTGCAGAGAAGGCGCGCCACATCCTGCTTGCCATGCAGGACCTCGGCGACGTTGCCCATAACCACGGCCATCTGCTGACGGGCTCGCTCGGGTTTGGCGTCATCCCGACGCTTGCGCCCTACGTCCTCCCGCGCCTATTGCCGCGCCTGGCAGCGGAGTATGGCCTGCTCGACCTTCACATTCGCGAAACCCACACCCATGCGTTGATCGACCAGCTGATCACGGGTCAACTTGACGTCGTACTGCTGGCATTGCCCGTTGAGCACACAGATATCGAGACGTCCTTTTTGTTCGAAGACCCGTTTCTCTTCATACAACACGCAAATGCAGATCCGATGCACTTGGTGCATCAGGACTCTGACGTGCTCCGGGCTTCTCGACTTTTGCTGCTGGAAGAAGGCCACTGTCTTCGCGATCAAGCGCTTTCGCTCTGCCGGCCACATCAAGCCGGCAATGTTGAAACGTTCGGTGCCTCAAGCCTTTCGACGCTCGTGCAACTGGTTGCCAACGGCTTGGGCGTGTCGCTCCTGCCGGAGATCAGCGTTCCAGTCGAAACCCAGCGCGGAGATGTGCGCGTCGTGCGGTTTGCGGACCCGCAGCCCTCGCGTTCCATTGGCCTGGCCTGGCGCGCTTCAAGCCAGCGCAAACGGGACTTCCTGGAGCTTGGTCACATGATTGTGCAATGCCGCGACGCTAACATCGAGGTGCAGGCACTAGCAGGCGTCACGCAGTCAAAACGACGCGGTCGTGCCAAAACTTAGCCCAAGCGGCCCGGCACCCTCTGGCGTGAGGGACGGTGACAATCGAACAACCGTGCGCACAGGGGCTTGTCCGATCCCGCCGAACGCGCAAACTGAACCAAAGCTGAGAACACGACACACAATTTCAGGGCTGAAACATGCAACAAGATGCACACGGTTATCGCCTGACCACCAACAATACTGACGCAGCAACGGCCATGAGTTCCGCCACCGAAAGCTATGTCGGCTGGCGGACGGACACGATGGATCATATCAAGGCCGCGACCACGGCGGATCCGGACTTTGCGCTGCCCTACGCGGTCAAAGGCATCCTCATGGCTGGCCTGCGCAAACCAGAGCTGCGCGCCCCTGCGCAGAAACAGCTGGATGCCGCTCGCAACGCCCGCGCACCGGAGACGGAGCGGGAACAGCGCTACATTTCCGCGCTCGCCGCGGCAATTGACGGCCGCCTCACCGAAGCGGTCACGCATTATGAAGCCATCGCACGCGAACACCCGCATGACCTGTTGGCACTTCGGCTCGCCCAGTTCGAATTGTTCTGGATCGGCGAAGTGCATTGGATGCGAGACATTTCCGAGCGGGCGGCACCTGCGTGGTCAAAGTCCGACCCGGGCCTCGGTGCGTTTCTCGCCATTCGTGCCTTCGGCTTGGAAGAGACAAGAGCCTACGCGGAAGCGGAGCGATGCGGGCGGCAGGCGATCGACGTCGATCCCAATGACCCATGGGCGGCGCATGCCGTGGCGCACGTTCTGATTATGCAAGGCCGGCTGAAAGACGGTATCGAGTGGTGCAGCGGTCTGTCGTCCAATTGGGGTGCCGCCAACCATATCCGCCACCATAACTGGTGGCATTTGGCTCTGTTCCACACCGAGGCCCGCAATTACGATCAGGCACTGGCGATTTACGACGACACGCTGCGCGACTTGAACTCCCCACTGATGCAAGCGGTGCCGGATTTCTACGTCGACATTCAAAACGACATCGCCTTGCTGCAACGCCTGGAATTGCGCGGGGTCGATGTCGGTGACCGCTGGAGCGACATTTCCGATCTCGCGGCGGACCGGATCGGGAACCATGAAAGCCCGTTCACATCGGCCCACTGCGCACTTGGCCTCGCCGCCGCCAATCGCATCGCGGAGGCAGAGGAACTCGTGCGTGCCATGTACGGCTTTGTCGCCGAAACGAAAGGCACACTCGGCCCGCGTTACGCGCTCGCCGCGATCCCTGCGGCAGAGGCATCAATCGCGCACCGCAAAGGCGACCATCAGGGCGTTCTTGATATCCTGCTCCCGGCACGGCGCAATCTCTGGCAAATGGGCGGCAGCCACGCACAGCGCGACCTTTTCATGCAACTTCTGGCCGATTCCGCCGTCCGCCTCGGACGCAAGGACGTGCTGGCCGTGTTCTTCGAAGAGCTCAACTCCATCGGTCTCGAGCATCTCGAAGAACGGTCGAGCTATGCCGACGCCTTGGCGGCGATGCATTAGCGTCTCTTAGACTGAGCCGGAACCATCAACACCACGGATCCCGGCAAAAGCCAGGATCCACAGTGCAGCAGCTGAGAACGTTGCATTGAAGCACGCTCAGCGCGGAGAGGACCGGCTCTCGCGTCGGCTGCTCGTGTCCGCCCGTGGCGGAATGATCTATTGATCGCTACTGGCGCGTTGCGGTCGCAGCCCCCGGCGCAGATCACCGATCGCGCCGCTCCCAAACACAATGCCAAGCAGCACGAGCAGCAGGCCATTCAACACATTGGTCTCCACACTTTCGCTCAACAGCACAAAACCAAGAACCGTCGCGGCCAACGGGTTCAACGTCAGATACAAGACAGTCACCGTTGGCGGCAGCCACCGCAAAGCCCACGTAAACAGGGAAAACTGAATCGCGCCTGCAAATGTCCCGAGAAAGAGGACGGCGATCCATCCTTCAAAGCTGAAATTCGGAAACGTAAGAAAACCGGATTGCAGCGATGCGATGGGAAATAAAGCCACGACTCCAACAATCATTGCGAGAGCCGTCACAAATAATGGGCCATGCTGCGATATCGATGCGCGGCTGAACACCGAATAGATCGCCCCGCTCAGCGCACCGAGCAGGATCAAGATATCGCCTGTGACATAGCCGGGCTCAGACACACCTCCGGCGGACGGACCAAAGACGATGGCTGTGCCGATAAACGCGGTCGCGACGCCCGCGAGCTTATTGATGGTGATTTTCTCGCGTCCAAATAGCGCCGAGATGACAAGCGTTTGAATTGGGATGGTTGCCAAACCGACCGCACAGCGTGCCGCCGGAATATGCTGCAATGACGCGTTGAACGACCACGGAAAGAGTCCAAAGAAAATAACACCCAACCCCGCAATTTTCGCAATATCAGATATGGATAAATCCGACTTTGGCCAAATGAATGGAAGTACCGGCACAAGACAAATGACACCGATGGCATATCGGTAAAAAGCCAACGCAACCGGGTCCGTTTCACCAATCACAAAGCGCGTCGCAACGACGGCAGCGCCGGCGCTGAACGCGGCTGTCGCTGCCGCCGCATGAGCCAATAGAACCCTACTCACATCAACCTCCAGATGATCTCGCCCAGAACTAGTCACTTGCATTTTGAAAGTGAGTTGCTACATCGGTGACTTGCAAAGTGCAAGTGACCTAGCTAGGATCACTCGGAGGTTGGTTGGAGCGCACTTGGGTCGATATGCCGAAGAGCCTGGTATCGCATCGCGAAGACACGTTCAGGTCGCGCTGCTCGATTGCGCGTTCGCTCGAACTTGTCGGCGACAAGTGGACGCTTTTGATCATTCGCGACTTGCTCTGGCACGGCAAACATACGTTCCAAGACTTGCAAAGCAGCGACGAACACATCCCCTCCAACATCCTCTCGCAACGCCTGAAAAAGCTCGTGGATTGGGGGCTTGTGCAGCGCGAGGCCTATCAACACCGCCCTGTCCGCCATGCCTACCATTTGACAAAGGCCGGACAGGCGCTGGAGCCTGTATTGCTTCAAGTCATGGGCTGGGGGCACGCCTACCTGGACGGTGGCCGTTACGACCCGAAGTCCGGAAAGAGCCTGTCGGCAAAGCGCAAGTCGCCATAGCGCAATGAGGAACGGTTACGGCTAGGCTTGAAATGTCTCAGGCCGTCCCGGTCATACGGAATACATGCCAGATCAGACAGAGCGCGTGAGGCCACCATCGACGCGCAAATTCTGCCCCGTCATGTAACTTGAAGCATCCGAAATCAGAAACGCGATGACTTCGGACAACTCACGCACATTTGCGTAGCGTCCCATTGGAATACGTTGCGTGCGTTCGGCCTTTTCCGGAAGACTATCGATAAAGCCGGGAAGGACATTGTTCATGCGCACACCCTCTGCCGCATGCTTGTCCGCAAACAACTTGGTGTAGCTTGCAAGTCCCGCACGAAAGACGGCGGATGTCGGAAAGTCCGGATCCGGCTCGAATACGGCGAAGGTCGAGACATTGACGATCGAGCCGCGGCCCTGCTGGATCATGATCGGGGTCACCTGTCGCACGGCGCGGATCACGTTCAAGAGATAATAGTCCAGTCCGAGATGCCAGTCGGCATCCGGTATCACGTCGACGTCACCCTTTGGGCCGTGCCCAGCGCAATTCACGAGACCGTCGATACGGCCGAACTCTGACTGAGCGCGCGCGACAAATGCGGCAATGTCATCTGGTTCCAGGTTCGATCCTGTAAAGCCAATGCCGCCGAGTTCCTTGCCCAGCGCCTCCCCTCTGCCGGACGACGACATGACACCAACCCGATAGTTCATGGACGCAAGCTTTCGGGCCGCATCCGCACCAATACCACTGCCACCGCCGATAACGAGCGCAACCGGGCTCTCAGTCATGGGTCTATCCTTGTGTGATGTCTCTGTTTATTGGGCTAAGTGGCTTTGCAATCGCCCATGAGCGCTAGATCTCGATGTCACGCAATAGCGTTGCGTACGACGCGCCATGCATGTCGCGATCTGCCACTGTACCTTGCACGTACGGGCGCGGCAGGCTGAACTTCACGACGTGCAGATCATCAAGGTCAAACCGCTTGATAGCCTGCGGTTCGACCTGGAACGTTGCAGCCACTGTCTCGGTCGTCAAATCACGGCTCACCCGTGCGAAAGCCTCACTGGACCCACAGAAGATATCAATCGTCAGCCAAAACGGCCCGGCATTCTTGGAGCGGATCTTGGCAACGGCTTCGACCAGTCTTGTCATCCCGAAACCTCGAGCGTCGTCAGGCGAAACGCATCCATTGGATCGGCGAGTTCCAGCACGTGATTAAGGCAGAACTCATAGATCTCGCCGCGATCCATTTCCGGTGGCGAGAACGGAAACGCGAACGTCGGCATCTCTTCGTTTTCGGTCAACGGATGGTGCAAGAGATATGGGTTCAACAGTTTCGCAATCTCACGCGCGAGCTCCTGGCTTTGCGCTGTGACAATGCCCAGCACACCGACTTCTGATCCGCTGACCGCGTTCGCTTCTAGGTCGCCCAACGTTGCGTCGACGCCGATCAGACGCAACTCAAGGGTAAACTCGGCATCCGACAATCCAAGTCGCTCGCGAACCTTTGCCCCACATTTCGCGATGATATCAGTGCGCCACTCCCGGACGTTGGCGACGTAATGCGGGTCTCGCACAAGCGCCAAAGATACAGTTTGATATCCAGCCAGCCGCGCACCCTCCAGCTTCACCGTGTACCGGTTCGAGGGCACCCATTTGCTGCCGGTAATCCGCACGCGCGCGTCATCCAGCGATGTATATCGCGCCTCACTCGCATCGAGATGACCACCAGGCTCCAGGAGGATGTTGGGATCGCTGTTTTCGTACAGCATATGCGCGGAAATCGTGTGCGGCGTCGCTTGCGCCGCATCTCCCATCGGTACGATCGTACAGCCTTCAGCATCGAACGCGATCAGGATCGTTCCGGAATTCGGGTTGGTCGTCGCCAGCGCACCGCACTCGCCGATCTTCGCACCATGCCAGGCCGCGCCGGCATGACAGCCGCGGGCCAGCGGCAGCGCAGATACTACCGCTGTGTCGGTTGTTCGTCCGGCGATAACAATGTCGGCTCCGGTGTGGAGTGCGGCTTGCAACTGCTCCGCGCCGGCCAACGCCACGATATTCGTGCAACCCAGCAAGATCTCAGGTGACAATTTCGGGCCCGAGCCCAACGGGCTGATGCGCCCAGCCTGAAAGGCGGCAGCCATAGTTTTCGGAGACTGGCCACTCTTGAGGACTGCCACCTTGAGGCGCGCGCCAGTTTCTGCAGCAATCTCTCGCGTAATCTCGACGAGCCAATCAACCGCTGCGTCTGCGCCGCAGGTGCCTGCTGTCCCAATGACGAGGGGGACGTTGGCCTCGGCGCGGGCCGCCATAAGTTCGCGCCATTCCAGCTTGGTCGAGTGCCGGGAGTACTTCGATGTACCCGAACCCAGGTAGTGCGGCCCGCTGTCCGTCGAACCGCCGTCGATCGCAATGACATCCGGCTGGCACGCCACACCGCGAGCCAAGGCATCACGATCATAGCCCAGCCCGAGTGCGCCTGACGGGATCAGAACTTTCACCATTGCGCCCGATCCTCCTGTGCGACGGCCGATGGACACCGGCTCGAAATGTGCCGGCTGTCAGTCCCGACCCATCATACAGCCCAGCAGCCGATCAGTCGCCTTGCGCAACGCCCTTGCTGAGCGCCTTCGCGCGCTGCTGACGATAGGCCGGTAAGATGATCAACAAAATGCCGATGATCAACATCGCCAGCGTCATCGGTCGCTGCCACATGAAGCCGATACCGTCGGTCAGATTCACCGCGCGCGCAAAGTTGTCTTCCAGCAAGCCGCCGAGAATGAACCCGATCAACAACGGAGCGAGCGGATAGTCAGCAAAGCGCAGAATGGTGGCAATCACACCAAGCCCCACGAGCAGCAACAACTCCGTTGCATTGTTCTGGCCGATGTAAGCCCCCATCAACGTGAAGAACAGAATGAAGGGGATCAGGAAATTGCGCGGCACCGCCAGAAGCTTCGCGATGTAGGGGATCAACGGCAGGTTCAAGACCAACAGCACAACATTGCCGATGTACATCGAAATGATCACCGACCAGAACACCTCGGGCCGGTCGACCATAAGGCGCGGACCCGGCGCCACATTGAGCGCAAGCAGCGCGCCAAGCAGGATGGCTGTTGTCCCCGAACCTGGAATACCAAGCGTCAGCAACGGTACGAATGAACCGGTGCACGCGGCGTTGTTCGCCGATTCCGGCGCAGCCAGTCCCTTGACCGAGCCTTTGCCAAACTCCGCCTGCTCGTCGCCCTTTGCGATATTGCGCTCCACGGCATATCCAAGGAAAGACGCGATCGTCGCGCCGGCGCCCGGCAACACACCGATCAGGAATCCTTGCACGGACTGGCGCGCAATCACTGGAGCGATCTTCGCCGCCTCGTCACCCGTAATCCGCAGGTCTTTGATTTCGCCCGCGCCATCGCCGGTCTGCGACTTCGACCGCGCCGGATTGAGGACCAGAAACAAGGCCTCCGGCAGCGCGAACAGGGCCATGGCCAACGTGATGAAGCCGATCCCGCTTTGCAGATCCTGGACGCCCATCGTGTAGCGCGGTGCGTTGAATAGCGCGCTCTCGCCCACAGTCGCCAGCATCAGCCCGGCGACGGTCATCATCAGCGCCTTGGCAACCTGTCCCGTTCCGGCAAAGGCCGCGATCGCGGAGAGGCCGACCACCATCAGCGCGAAATACTCCGCCGAGTGAAACAGCAACGCAAAAGACGCAAGCGCGGGCGCAAACCCCATAAGCAGAATCGCACCAACGGTGCCGCCGGCAAACGATGCAATGGCTGCGATGGTCAAAGCCTTGCCCGCCTTACCTTGGCGCGCCATCGGATAGCCGTCGAACGACGTCGCGACCGTACCGGCAACGCCTGGGGCATTGATCAGGATCGAGGACGTCGAGCCGCCAAAGATCGCGCCGTAGTAAACGCCGGCAAGGAGAATAAGTGCGGTCGAGGGATCACCGATCTTGATCGCCACGGGGATCATAATCGCGATAATCGACATCGGACCAAGGCCCGGAAGCATGCCGATGAGGGTGCCAATCAGGCAGCCCGCGATCACCATCAACAGATTCTGAATGGAAAGAGCGGTCGAGAGGCCGAGCCAGATACCTTCAATCATATCAGCGCTGCTTTATTGGGTCATGAGGAACGCGGGCCAAGGCCTCAGCACGATTTCGAGCAAGCGCTCGACAAGATACCAGACGGCGAACGCGGCGAAGACCGAAATGCCAGTGAGCAGCACAAACCGGCGCTCACCCAGCAGAAGACCGCCAAGGATCAAAAACAGTGACGTTGATGCGATGAATCCTAGGGGCCGCAGGGTCATGGCATAGGCCACCATCAGGGCGAGAAGCCCGAACGTCTGCGCGATGTTGCCCCACGCAACATTTTTGAACTCCGCGGCTGTGCCACCTTCACTGGCAGGCCGGCTAGGCGTGAAAATGATCACCAGAGCAATGATAGCCCCGAGAACCGAAAGCGCCCTTGGCAAGGTATTCGGCAGAAACGACATATTGAGCTCGAACGGCAGGAGCTCGTTCTGCATTGTAACGAAAGCGACGTAACCGTAGGCGATGCAGATCGCCAGGAAGAGCGTTGCAATACCGCGTTCGAGAGTCATGGCAGCGCCGATGTGATGGGGAGCTGACGCCGGCGCGTTCCGGCACAGCTCTGGCGGGAGAAAACAGCGGACCAGGCGGCGGAAACAGCATTCCGCCGCCGGCCGGCAGATGGCGTGCTTACTTCTTCAAGAAGCCAAGCTCGATCATCAGCTCCTTGATCACTTTCTCCTGGTTCGCCAGAAACGCCGTGAACTTTTCACCGGAATTGTGGATGTTCACCCAGCCGTTGCGCGCACGGACGGCTTCCCACTCCGGCGTGTTGTACATTGCCGTGATCGTCTTGCGATAAGCGTCGGCTTTGTCGGCCGGCAGCCCGGGAGCGGCGAAGAACCCGCGCCAGTTCACGAACTCAGCATCAACGCCCTGCTCTTTAAACGTCATAGCATCAGGCAGCACCTTCACACGCTCAGCGGATGTCACCCCAATGATGCGGACCTTGCCGGCCTTGTGCAGCACCACAGCTTCCGAGAAGCCCGTCGAGCCGACATCAACTTCGCCCGAGAGCAAGGCCGCGTTGAGTTTGCCGCCGGCATCATACGGGATGTACTTGACCTTGGTCGGGTCAGCACCCGCGGCCTTGAACACCATGGCCGCAACCAAGTGGTCCATGCCGCCGGGCACGGAGCCGCCGCCGACCTTCACCGACTTCGGATCTGCCTTGTACTTCGCCAGCAGGTCTTTGAACGACTTGATCGGGCTGTCGGCAGCGACGACGAGCGCGGCATAGTCGCCAATCGTGCCTGCGATCGGAGTCAGATCGCGGAAGTTGTGCGGAAAGCGGCCAACCAACGAACGAATGATGATTGGCGTCGAGTTGACCATGAGCGTGCCATGGCTCGATTTGGCATTCTCGATCATATAGTTGATCGCTTTGCCGCCACCGCCGCCGGACATGTTCTCAAAAGATGCCGAGCCGACAAGGCCGGACTTGGTCAAGGCCTCTCCCGTACCACGGGCTGTGCCATCCCAACCGCCACCGGGGCCACCCGGGATCAGGAAGTGGATGGAGTCGAGCATCTTATCCGCAGCGGTCGCCGGCGCAGTCAGTGCGGCCGCACCAACGCAGGCAAGTAGGCCGAAGCCCAAAGTCTTCATCGCACGCATTTAAAGCGTCTCCGGTTGCAATCCTCTCGCCTGCCGCTGCGTTGGCCGATTTGGACAGCGCAGTTCAAAGAACAGCAGGCACCTCCCACAGCACGAATGGCACGACGAAGATAACCGCAGATAACCGGAGGTAAGCCGCTCTTAAGTGGCGGCGCTTGCCCTCATGATCCTATCGCTTCCTCCGGCCTCAGCAGCGATTATGTTCGCTGTTCCATCGGCCCGCTCAGTCGGTAGCATGCAAACCTGTCATCAACCTGTCACCTCATCAACCTGTCACCTCATCAGCCTGTCACCGGGGCAATTCCACTCCACCAGCAAGCGCTCCGTTCCAGCGCTTCAGCAGCTGCCGTCTCTTGGCCTGATCGAGGTAGACCAGCAAGCCAGGCCCCACCCGGATCGGCCTGAGCGTTGTTCGTCGCAGCTTCAAGTCCGCGCCCACACGCGACTGCGCACTCCGCGCCAACGGGTTCATATGCATGGCGTTGGAAATGATCGATTGTCCGGCATCAGAGAGCATATAGGCGAGAAACCGGCCGCCGAGATCGGGCCTCTTGGCAACACGCGGGATAAGCGCGACCCGCGACATCATCACTGTGAAGTCCTGCGGCCAAAGAACACCAATACGCTCGTCGCGCGCGGCGTGCGCCGAGGCATACGACCCCAGCAGATTGTAGCCGATAACAAGCCGCCCTTTCGCGACGCGATCAATCATGGCTTGCGAGTTCGAATACAGCTTCGCGCCGTTCTCTCCAAACAGACGATAAAGCTGCCAAATGTTCGCGTAGTGCTGAACGTCTCGCGCGAGAAACAAAAAGCCCAGCCCGCTGCGCTCTGCATCATAGGTGGCAATTCGGCCATAGAGGTCCGGCCGTCGCGTCTTCAGCAGCGCAATGAGATCGCTACGGCTGCGTATCGGTTTCAGCTCTGAAAAATAAGACTGATTATAGACAATTGCTGCAGCCTCGAATGTCACCCCAAAGGCTTCGTTGCGCCATCGGGCTGATCCCGGCAGACGGTCGGCCAGCCGGTTTTGCCAGGGCGCGGCAAAGCCGTCATTCACCAGCTTCATCTGCAGATCCATCGCCGAACTCAAGGCCAGGTCGCCGGTCTGACCTTGGGCTGTTTCGCGCACGATCCTGTCATACAGGTCCAGCGTCTGAATATCGTGATACTGCACTGCAATATCGGGCTCAGCCGCCTGAAAGCCAGCAATCAGCGGACGCGCCAAATCGATATCGATGGACGAGTAAATCGTAACCGTCCGCGCCGCACTGCCCGATTTCGCCGGAAATGCGTAAGACTTCGCATCCGCTCCATCCACGATGAGCATCGACAGCAATAGGATGAGAAGTGGTCGCAACATGACATCATGCTAGACTTGCGCATCACGATCGCAAAGGCACCATTGTTTAAGGCCTTGAGACAGCAAATGCGCTTGCTTCTTGTCGAAGACACCATGGAACTTGCGCAGGCAATTGCGACCGGTCTGAGACGTACCGGCCATACCGTCGATGTCGTCGGCGATGTGGAAGCGGCCGACGCGGTCTTACGGGCGAACAGCTATAACGTCGTCATTCTCGACCTCAATCTACCGGACGGCGACGGCCTCACTCTGCTGAGAACAATGCGGCAGCGGAACGACCAGACACCGACCGTAATCCTGACCGCGCGGGGATCATTGGAGGATCGCGTGAAAGGGCTCGACGTCGGTGCAGACGACTACATGACCAAGCCGTTCGATTTTCAAGAACTCGAAGCGCGCCTGCGGGCCATTCAACGGCGCGACGCCGGGCGACGCGGCGCAACCATCGCTGTTGGCAATGTTGTCTTCGACACAGTCGCGCGGGCCGTATACATTGACGGCAAGCCACTGAACCTGCCACGGCGGGAACTCGTGCTGCTGGAAACTCTGATGCTGCGGCTCGGTCACGTGGTGTCCAAAGAGCAGTTGATCGCGTGCCTTGCCGGCTTTGAAGAGGACTTGAGCGCCGCAGCGATCGAGTTGTATATCTCGCGATTGCGCAAACGCTTGAGCCAAGCCGATCTCAAGATCAGAACACTTCGCGGCCTCGGCTACCTGTTGGAGGCGGCGTGAATACCCGAGGCTTGTCCCTGCGCGCCCGACTGGCCCTGACGCTCGTCGCACCGCTTCTTGTGCTTGGAACATGGTTTTTGGCACAAGCCTACGAGACGGCTCGGACGACGAGCAACAACGTGTATGATCGCGTCCTCTTCGGCTCTGCCCTCGCCATTTCAGAACGCATCGTCGTTGGCCGCGGAAATACGCTGGAAGTCGATCTGCCCTATGTCGCTCTCGAAATGCTGACATCGGTTGCACAGGATCGTGTGTACTATCGCATCGACGCCGCGGGAAAGCCGATTACCGGCTACGGCGACCTGCCAACACCGCCTTTGCCCGGCGACCCTCAACCCGGGTCCCGACGATTTTATGATGCGACCTTTCGCGGGGCGCCGGTCCGCGTCGTCCAACTGAGCGGCACCGCCTCAAACCTGCGCACGTCAATTCCCTTCACCGTCTATGTCGCCGAGACGACGCAGGCCCGCCAATTGCTTATCCGCGAAACTGTGACAGCAAGTGCGTTGCGCATTTCGATAACGATCCTGGCGGCACTGGCGCTCGTCTGGTTCGGCATATCGTGGGGCTTGCGACCGTTGCGGCGTCTGCAAAGCGCGTTTTCCCGCCGCAGCCCTGAAGATCTGCGACCGGTCGAACATACGGCTCCGGCCGAAGTTGCGCCGTTGATCGTCGAGATGAATGCTCTCATGGCGCGCTTGGATTCAACGCTGACTGCGACACGGACATTCACCGGTAACGCGAGCCATCAATTGCGCACGCCACTTGCCATCGCGCGCGCAAACCTGGAGCTTGCCGCAACGCGAACCGATGAACGCGAATGGCAAACCGCTGTTGCCGCCGCATACGAGGCGACAAAGCAATGTCAAAATCTCGTCGAGAGTTTGCTTCTGCTGGCTCAGATCGACGGACGAAAGGTTGATCCAAGGACCGCACCGCCCGTCGATTTGACGGACCTGGCTCGCAGCGTCACACGCGATCTGGCACCGGCTGCCGTCGAGAAGGACCATGATCTTTCGTTTGTCAGTTCATGCCAGCAGTGCGTGATCAAAGCCGACCAGATGCTTCTGGCTGAAGCGATCAAGAACCTCGTGAACAATGCGATCACCCATAGCCCGGCACAAAGCCAGATCCACGTGAGCGTGGAGATGGGACACGATGGACGGCCCAGTGTGGTCGTCGAAGATGATGGCCCCGGCATCTCGCAGCACTTGCGGGAGAAGGCGACAGAACGCCTGGTGAGATTTGCTGACAACACGACCGGCTCAGGTCTGGGCCTTGCTGTCACCGCAGAAGTTGTCAGGCAACACCACGGCGCGCTTTCTCTTGCCAAATCCGATCTTGGCGGCCTGAAGGCGACGATCGTCTTTGAAAAATCACGCGAGACCTGAGAGACGGTGCGCCTCGATTGAGCCCGGTTCGATGGCGACATGCCGAGAACGCGGGCCACTCACCGGATCCGTATCACGGCACAGACATTCAGGTGGCGTGGCGTCAAGTGGGCTGGCGTGGCGTCAGCTGGACGTCTCGATCGGGTTTTCACCGGTATACGCCCACCGATAGTGCGGCGGCGTTGGCCCCTTGTTGCGTCCACCTTGTTGCATTTGCTCCCACGCGTGCGCGATGACACCGACCGACCGCGACAGGCAAAACAGGCCGCGAGCAAGCGGCGGGGCAAAACCCAGCTCTGCGTAGACCACGGCAGTGGCGCCATCGACATTCATTGGAACCGGCTTTCCTTTCCGCGTGGTGAGAACGTGCTCAACGGCCCGTCCGATTTCAGCAAAACGGCCGGGACAGACACCGGCTGTCGCGGCCTCGTCGACCAGCGCTAACAAGCGCGGCGCGCGCGGGTCTTGTGGCTTGTGGAACCGATGCCCAAAGCCCGGCACGAACTTGGTGCGCGTGTCTTGCCATTCGTCGATCAATCTGGGGACCGCATCTTGCAATGACTCTCCCCGCTGACGTGCCGCGTCGACCAGGTGATAAAACTCGACCGCCTGCTCACCCGCCCCACCGTGAACGTCATCAAGGAAGTTGACGGCGGACGCCATCGCACCGTTCAAGCCAAGACCGCATGTCACAGCCATTCGCGCGCACGCAATTGATGGCGCCTGCGGTCCATGGTCGACGGCCGATACCAGGGCGCATTCCAATAGCCGCGCCTCAGCCGGGCTCGGCAAATCGCCGCGCGTCAGAAGCCAGATCATTTCTGGAAACGTCGCCGTCCCGATGAGTTCTTCAACCGGGCGCCCTCGAAATCGAATCTGCCCTGGCGCCATGTCGATGATTGCTGTTGACCACCACGCCGCAACGTCGTTCGCACCGATACTCATAGAACGCCCTCCTCTTTCAGTCGCATAATCTCT